>CAZMDY010000096.1:0-8069 GCA_964565295.1 uncultured Aequorivita sp.
CAGGTATTACGTGAATTCAACATCTCGTTGGATCGTGCTGTGGAATTTTTGGGATCCAAAGGTTTCGAGGTGGAATCCAATCCAAATACCAGAATCACGGGAGCGGAATATGAAGTTCTTTTTGAAGAGTTTGAAACCGACAAAAGCAAAAAAATTGAGTCCAAGGAAGTAGGGGAAGAAAAACGTAAGGAGAAAGAAGAACTCCGGTTGGAACGCGAACGGGAACTGGAAGAAAAACAAAAAAAGAGAGAGGCTTCGCGTGTAATAAGGTCCGAAGTCAAACTTGAAGGACCAAAGCAGGTAGGCAAGATTGATCTTTTCAAAGACAAAGCCAAAGCGAGTGATTCTAAAGAACAAGTAGAGGAAAAACCAGTAAAAGCTCCGGCGAAGGAAGTTGAAAAAGTCCAACCCGAACCTCCGGTAACTAAACCTCTGGAACCTACAGTATCCAAAGCTGAGGTGGCCAAGCCAGATACAGCCAAATCTGATACAACTGAATCTGAGCCTATAAAACCCATTCAGAAAAAAGATCCAGTCAAAACTCCCGACTCTGAAACTAAACCCAAAGCCCCAATAGCTGAGGAAGCGCCAAAGGAACTTGAGGAGTCAGGAACAATGACCACCCAATACCGAAAACTGGAAGGCCCCAGCTTTACGGGCCAAAAAATTGACTTAGCCCAATTTAAGAAACCAGAAAAGAAAAAAGAAGTTAAATCCGATGATAAAAGGGATCGGAAAAGCAAACGTCGAAGGATAAGTAAGGATACAGGGAAACCAGGAACTGCTTCAGGAGCTGGCTTAAGGGAAACTCGCGGACGTAAAAAAACCGGAGGGAATGTTCCCAAGGAAGAGCCAAGCGAAGAAGAAGTGCAAAAACAGGTGCGCGAAACCTTGGAAAAATTGCAAGGTAAATCCTCTAGAGGAAAAGGCGCAAAATACCGAAGGGAAAAACGGGACTTCCATCGCCAAAAAACTGAGGATGAATTGGCTCAACAAGAAGCGGAGGACAAGTCAATCAAGGTTACTGAATTTGTGACTGCCAGTGAAATGGCCACAATGATGGACGTGCCAGTTACAAAGATTATATCAGCCTGTATGTCATTGGGGATGATGGTTACCATGAATCAGCGTTTGGATGCAGAAACCCTGAGCATTGTAGCGGAAGAATTCGGTTATGAAGTTGAATTCGTTACCGCGGACCTCGAAGAGTCCTTGGAACGCGAAATTGATGAACCGGAAAACTTAGTGTCCCGCGCTCCCATCGTTACGGTGATGGGACATGTGGATCACGGTAAGACTTCACTTTTGGACAATATCCGAAAAGAGAACGTAATTGCAGGAGAGTCCGGTGGAATCACACAGCATATCGGAGCCTACGGCGTGGAACTGGACAATGGCCAGAAAATAGCATTCCTCGATACTCCGGGTCACGAAGCATTTACAGCAATGCGTGCCCGAGGAGCACAGGTAACGGATTTGGCAATCATCGTAATTGCTGCAGATGACAATATAATGCCCCAAACCAAGGAGGCAATAAGCCACGCACAAGCTGCTGGAATTCCAATAATATTTGCCATCAATAAAATTGACAAACCCACTGCTAATCCTGAAAAGATCAAGGAAAGTTTAGCCCAAATGAATCTTTTGGTCGAAGACTGGGGAGGTAGTATCCAATCACAGGATATTTCAGCTAAAACCGGGGTTGGGGTAAAAGAATTGTTGGAAAAGGTCCTGCTTGAAGCTGAATTGCTGGAATTGAAAGCAAATCCAAATAGAATGGCAAATGGAACAGTGGTCGAAGCCTTTCTGGATAAAGGGAAAGGGTATATTTCAACAGTACTTGTTCAAGGTGGCACCCTGAAAATAGGCGACTTTATACTTGCCGGTCGACACAGTGGTAAAATTAAAGCGATGCAGGATGAGAGAGGAAACAATATAACCTTGGCCGGGCCTTCAACGCCTGTTTCTGTTCTGGGTCTGGACGGCGCGCCACAAGCTGGCGACAAGTTCAATGTTTTCCAAGACGAGCGGGAGGCAAAAGCAATTGCCACAAAACGTACACAGCTCCAACGCGAACAATCTGTAAGGACCCAACGACACATCACCCTTGATGAAATCGGTAGGCGTATAGCCCTTGGCGATTTCAAGGAGTTGAACATCATCCTTAAAGGTGACGTGGATGGTTCCGTGGAAGCATTGACGGATTCTTTCCAAAATCTTTCCACAGAGGAAATCCAAGTTAATATTATCTACAAAGCAGTGGGCCCAATCACAGAAAATGACGTACTCTTGGCTTCTGCTTCCGATGCAATTATAATCGGGTTTAACGTCCGTCCGATGGGCAATGCACGCCAGTTGGCCGATAAAGAGGAAATTGACATCCGAACCTATTCCATTATTTATGATGCGATCAACGATCTTAAAGATGCTATGGAAGGAATGCTTTCTCCTGTTATGAAAGAAGAAATAACTGGAATGGCAGAAATTAGAGAGGTATTCAAAATTTCTAAGATTGGAACAATCGCAGGCTGTATGGTTACCAGTGGAAAGATTTTCCGAAATTCCGGCATCCGACTCATACGGGAGGGAGTTGTAATCTATACAGGTGAATTGGCGTCCTTAAAGCGGTTTAAGGATGATGTAAGGGAGGTGTCCAAAGGCTATGATTGCGGTATTCAGATCAAAAATTACAACGATCTTGAAATAGGAGATCATATTGAAGCCTTCCAAGAAGTAGAGGTGAAGAAAAAACTGAAGTAACTCAGTGTTCAAGACCGGAACCATTACTTACCGGTATTAAAATAGTAATATGAATAAGGCGGGCTGGGCTCGCCTTATTTTTTTTGGAATCATTTGGAGCTTTGGGTCATTTATGAACAACCATCACGCCGTTTCAATATCATCTTCTTCGTTCAGGCCGTAAAATAAAAGCTGAAGGAAATTTTTTCTGAATATCTATCAACGCCCGGTCTGCTTCAATACGGGTAGGAAAATTTCCGGCCCAAACTTTATAGTTCGGCGTTTCATATTCAATTGACGCAGGCCAGTTCACAAAATCGCTTCGATATTTCATTAAAATTTTACTCGCTTGGTCCAGTTCTCCATAGTAAAGCTGAATGGTATAGCCGTCAGAGAGCTTGTTTTCCTTCTCCAACTCTTTTTTTAGATTTACCAGTTCAGGGATTTTTGGATCCTGATGCACCGTTAGGGTCGCCTCCTGTGCAAGACTTTTTCCGCTAATAAATAGCAGAAGTATATTGGCAATTATGAGGTTGGAAATAATGTGCGTTTTCATTTCGTCAATTTGTTTTTGCAAATGTAAAACTTAATAACTCCAAGAACCCAGAAATGTTATTTAGAACAGATATAAATTAAAGGTTAACACTTTGTTTGCATTTTCAAAATCGACTTTATAATGTATTTTTGCCCTTTAAATTATGGCGTGGATTAGTTGTTAATGCAGTTTTCAGTGTTAACGGATTCTGCGCCAAATGTATCGACCAAAATTTCAACCCATAGTATGAAAAAGGTAAATTTTTTATATCTACGCTCTCGATTGCCGCTTCTTTTGTTAGTGTCCTTACTAACTTTTTCAACCAATATATATTCCCAGGACGAACCTGCCGCAGATGGTGCCGATGTCGCCGCCGGGGAAGCTTTGTTTAAGGCTAATTGCGCCGCTTGTCACAAAATGGACGGGAAAGCGGTGGGGCCGCCACTAAGAGGTACGGCCGATAAATACGAGCGAGCTTGGCTGCACGATTGGATTAGGAATAGCCAAGCTATGGTGGCTGCTGGAGATCCAATCGCTGTTAAGCTTTTCGAGGAGCACAATCGATTGATAATGACTCCGTTTCCGGCGCTTTCTGAAGAAGATATTGATAATATTATAGCATATACTAGCCAGTCCAAATCTGTTCCTGCTGTTGCAGATGCGGCCACAACTGGAACTACTGCTGGTTCTACAGGTGGTGGCGGAGTGTCTTATGATCTGGTCCTTGGTGCTTTGGCGCTAATTTTTGTTCTCTTGGTCATCACTCTTTTCTTGGTTTATGGAACCCTTAAAAGGATTGCCAAAGCAAATGGTTTAGATATTGCTCCTGAAACGAAAGAAAAACGGGTCCCGCTCTGGAAAGCTTTTGTGCAAAACCAGTTCCTTGTTTTGGTGGTGTCCGTCTTTTTTATTCTTGCTGGAAGTTATTTTGCCTTTGGTTACCTAATGCAAGTTGGTGTCGACCAAGGATACCAACCTGTTCAACCAATCCATTTTTCCCATAAAATACACGCGGGCGATAATGGTATAGATTGTAACTTCTGCCATAGTTCCGCAAGACAAAGCCAAACAGCTGGAATACCATCCCTGAATGTTTGTATGAGTTGTCATAAAAACATTTCGGAAGTTGCAGATGATACGGCAACAGATGATTATTCAAAGGAGTTTTATGATGGGGAGATAGCGAAACTGTACAAAGCAGTTGGATGGGATGTGGACCAACAGGCCTATACCGGCGAAACGGAGCCTGTAAAGTGGACACAGATACATAACCTTCCCGATTTCGCTTATTTTAATCACTCCCAGCACGTATCAGTAGCAGGCATTGCTTGTCAAACATGTCACGGAGAGGTGCAGGAAATGGACGTGGTAGAACAATTTGCCCCATTGACAATGGGATGGTGCATCGATTGCCACCGTGATACGAACGTCAACTTGGCGAACAACGAGTATTATGCCAAAATCCACGAAGAATTATCAAAAAAATATGGAATAGAAAGACTGACCGTTGCTGAAATGGGCGGAATGGAGTGCGCTAAGTGTCACTATTGATATTCATTAATATTGCTTTTAACAATTTAAATTTACTATATACGATTTACGAAAGGGTATTGAAACATTGATTTAAAATCAAGATTCAACAGTTGTCGCCGTCAAAAATCGTGCATCAAAAATCGTAAACAAATAATATGGCATCAAACAAGAAATACTGGAAAAGTTTTGAAGAGCTGAATCCGGATAGCAAAATTGTTCAGAGTCTTGAGCAAAAGGAGTTTGTTACGGAAATCCCTACAGACGAATTTCTTGGGAACAAGGAGGCTTTGGAGTCTTCTTCAACCACACGTCGCGATTTCTTAAAGTATGTTGGATTTTCTACTGCAGCCGCCACATTGGTAGCTTGTGAAGGTCCCGTAGTTAAATCGATTCCCTATGTCCTGTTGCCCGACGAGATTGTCCCCGGTGTTGCAAATTTTTACGCATCAACAATTGCCGATGGTTTTGATTTTGCCAATGTCCTCGTTAAAACAAGAGAGGGAAGGCCTATACGAATCCAACCTAATGATCTTATAAAAAATGGAGGCGGTGTAAATGCTAGGGTACAAGCTTCTGTGCTTTCCCTGTATGACAAAAACCGACTTGCTGGTCCTATGCTAGATGGGGCGGGTGTTTCTTGGTCAGAGTTCGACACTGCAATGGCACAAAAAATGAATGATATGTCGGGGAAAGAAATTGTTCTTCTTACCCAGACTTTTGCCAGCCCTTCCACTTCGAAGCTGATTTCCGAATTTATAACAAAATATCCCAATGTGCGCCACGTGGTGTACGATACCGTTTCCTGTTCAGAAGTTCTTGACGCGTTCCAAAATAAATATGGAACAAGAGCACTTCCCGACTACGATTTTTCCCAGGCTGAGGTAATCGTGTCCGTGGGAGCCGATTTTTTGGGTGATTGGCAAGGGGGAGGATATTCTAGAAGCTATGCGGAAGGACGCAAGCCCCAAAATGGGAAAATGTCACGGCACATCCAATTTGAAGCTAACCTAACACTTACTGGAGGGAAGGCAGACAAACGGATCCCAACCACCCCTTCCCAACAAATGCATGTGCTGAAAGCCTTGACGGGGGGAAGCACATCTGGGTTGCCCGAAAAAATTGCAGAAGCTGTTTCTAAAGCTCGAACACAACTTCAAAGAGCCGGAAATAGAGGGTTATTGATTACAGGGCTCCCAACTGTGGAAGCCCAACAAATAGCGCTGGATTTCAACGCAGGAAGTGTGGCGATGGACGTAGCTAAACCTCGTCTGATCCGACAAGGCAGTAACTCAGAGGTAATGGCCGTTGTAAACGGTGTAATTTCCGGAAATATAAAAGGATTGATCACAGTGGGAGTAGATCCGGTATATTCCTTGCCAAATGCCAAAGAATTTTCCGAAGCTTACCAGAATCTTGAAATGAGCCTAGCGTTTGATATGAAGAGCGAAGCTACAGCTTCATTGGCCAAAATGGTAGCTGCAACACCTCATTATTTGGAATCGTGGGGCGATGTTGAAATGAAGAGAGGCACTTACAGCCTCACCCAGCCAACCATTAGGCCTTTGTTCAATACAAGACAGTTTCAGGAATGTCTTTTGAGATGGACAGGGTCTAATTTAAGCTATTACGATTATATCAAAGATACTTGGTCCAATGATATTCTATCTGGAAAATCGTGGAACCAAGTGCTTCACGATGGCGGTTTTGTCAGTGATTCAGAAGTAGTTTCACCTGATGTTACTGCAGCTGCGGGGGCTAGTGCAATGGAAAGCGCCTCTTCAGAAAATGCTTTATTTAATTCAAATCAAGGCGGTGGCTTTGAAATGATTTTATATACAAAAACTGGAATGGGCGATGGTCGCCAGGCGAATAATCCTTGGCTCCAAGAATTTCCAGATCCAATAACAAGAGCTTCTTGGGATAACTATATAACCATTTCCAAAGCAGATGCAGATGAGTTGGGCCTTGTTAACAAACATGTTTCCAATGGCGCACTAAACGGGAGTTATGTAAACGTAACAATGGGCGATGTGGTCATTGAAAATGTTCCTGTAATTGTCCAACCAGGCCAAGCTAAAGGCTCTGTGGGAATGGCGCTTGGATATGGAAAAACAGCCGCCATTCAATCTGAAATGCAAACTGGGCTGAATGCCTATCCTTTATATAGGAATTTTTCAATTATTCAAAATGTATCTCTTGAGAAGGTAGGGGGAATGCATGAATTTGCCTGCGTACAATTGCAAAACA
Source organism: uncultured Aequorivita sp. (assembly GCA_964565295.1). Lineage (GTDB taxonomy): Bacteria > Bacteroidota > Bacteroidia > Flavobacteriales > Flavobacteriaceae > Aequorivita. The sequence goes on from CAZMDY010000096.1 coordinate 7,055, forward strand.
CTATGGTGGGCCGAAATGAGGATGTTTTAAAGGAAACCACCCTTGAGATCTTCAACACAAAGGATAAGAACTTTTTCAATCCAGTTCCAAGTGTTGAATACGACCATCAGTTCGTAGAGGTTCGTGATCCCCGGGCTGATATTTGGAGCCCATACGACACTTCTGTTGGCCATCATTTCAACATGTCAATAGATTTGAATACTTGCACTGGATGTGGGGCTTGTGTAATTGCTTGCCACGCCGAGAATAATGTTCCAGTTGTTGGTAAAGACGAGGTAAGGAAATTTCGGGACATGCACTGGCTAAGAATAGATCGATACTATTCCGCTGGGGAGTCCTTCAAAGAGGAAGTAGAGATGCTTGAGAACCTTCCGGCTTTTGACTCCTACAAAGTGGTGGAAACTCCTTCATACGAAAACCCACAGGTTGCTTTTCAGCCGATGATGTGCCAACACTGTAACCACGCACCTTGTGAAACTGTTTGTCCCGTTGCAGCCACATCGCACGGTCGTCAAGGCCAAAACCAAATGGCATACAACCGCTGCGTAGGTACAAGATATTGTGCAAATAACTGCCCATACAAAGTCCGACGCTTCAACTGGTTCCTGTATAGTGAAAACGATGAGTTTGACTACAATATGAACAATGATCTCGGGCGAATGGTTCTTAACCCAGATGTGGTTGTGCGTTCCAGAGGTGTTATGGAGAAATGTTCGATGTGCATCCAGTTGACCCAAAAAACGATTCTGGAAGCCAAACGAGAAGGGAGAGCGATTAAAGATGGCGAATTCCATACAGCTTGTTCCATTGCTTGTGATACTGGGGCAATTGTATTTGGAGATGTCAATGACGAAGATTCAGAGATCCGCGAACTAAGGGATGGGGATCGAATGTTCCGGGTGTTGGAAAGCTTGGGGACCAAACCGAATGTGATGTACCAGATGATGGTAAGAAACACTACGGAAGAATAAAAATATTAATCAAGTACCAATTATTAAGAAATAAATATGTCGTC
>CAZMDY010000097.1:0-7920 GCA_964565295.1 uncultured Aequorivita sp.
AAATCAAACCAACAAGGCTCAAAATTATAATATGCCCCGCAGTAATGTTCGCAAACAAACGAACCATTAGAGCAAAAGGCTTTGTAAGCATTCCAATGAATTCAATTGGAATCATAATGGGATATAAAATAAAGGGCACATCTGGAGTTAGAATGTGTTTCCAATAATATCGGTTTCCACTGAAGGTGGTTATGACAAAAACTATCAAGGCCATCACCATCGTAAAAATTATATTTCCTGTTACGTTTCCGCTGAAGGGGAAAAATGGGATAAGCCCAATTAGGTTGTTCAACCAGATAAAGAAAAAAGTGGTCAACAAAAAGGGCATATATTTATGGTATTTGTCCCCAATGTTTGGAATGGCAATTTCATTTCGCACAAATAGAATAACTGGTTCCAGGAATCCGGATATTCCTTTTGGTGCTTTTTTGTTCTTTTTGTATGACCGTGCAACAAACCCAAAGACTATTAGAAGAATAATGGCCACAAGGAACATCGAGAAAACGGTTTTGGTTATTGAAAAATCAAGAGGTCTGTCCTCATAAAGGAAGGGTCGACCCATAGTACTGGTCTCCTCAAATTTTTGTTGGTCGAAACGATCTGCGTAAAAAATATGTTCGTTGTACCGGACAAATTCCTGTCCATTGGCCTCAACAACTGTGGTGCCGCTATTGTCGTGATGGAATTCGGAAGAAAGGAATGTGGTTAGGCCATTGTCTGTCCAAAGAATTATGGGCAGGGCAAGGGTTATCGGGTGTCCATTCCAATCAGCAATATGGAATTCGTGGGAATCCCAAACGTGCGAATTTATCAATTCCTTTGGGTCAAATTGGTTTCCGGATTCTTCCGGTTGATTTGATGAAAAGCTGGAAAAAGGTAACAAGAAAAGCGTCGTAAAAACCAGAATTCCGATTATTGCTTGAGTAAACCTCATAATGCCAAATGCTATAAATATTACGTCCTATAAAAGTGGTGCAAAAGTACAACTTTATACCAAAATAAAAAGCAGTATTTGGATTTTGTTTTTAGAATTGAATTTCAACCTAAAAGCTTAGCTTTTGGAGTGTTTTATAAATTGTACAGCAACCAACAATTCAAAGAAAAGAAACAGGAAATACGGGACAAAAAAAGAAATGAAATCAGGAATCTTGGAAACTTCATCCAATTTGATCAGCGGAATGAGGAAAAGTAGAGCGGCCGTCATCTTAAAAAGTATTAGTCCCATAAAAGTAAAACCGACATAACTCGAAAGTTTTTTACTGACAAGATAGATTATTGACAAAACAGAAATAGTTGTTATTATATGGAACAAATAGATCCCCCATACCGGATAATGGAAATAATAAGAATCTTTTAAGCTGGATACAATTATAAACTGTGCGGTATATAGAATTCCCGTTCCAACAAAACATACCATAAACCACGTTAAGAGTTTATTTCTCTTCATCCCGATCATTCTTTTTATTTATTCTCTGAAGTTGTTTTATTAGGGTATAAAGAGAAATAAATACGCCCAATAAAGAAAATACAATGGTAAAAACGGTATATTCATTAGGAAACTGTTCATCGAGTTTGATCCCTATAAAAGATCCCAATCCAATTGTTACTCCCATTTGGATTGCCAGCCCAGAAAAAATCGCCCAGGTTTTAAGCCCTTTATTTCCTTGGTCCGACATTTTTTGATTTTCTATCCGACGGTGTTATGTGCCCGGGCATTTACATTGGCCCGATTTTGCTGCCCATTTTTTGCCTCGTTTGGCGAAGAAGTATTTTTAATTTTGCCCGCCGACTTTTCGTTTTGCATCGTGCAGGTGGCGTTCATTGTGGCGCCAGGTTCCACGGCCAATTTTCCCACTATCACATCGCCCTCAATTATTGCGGTGGATCTAAGGGTGAGGGTTCCGGACACTTGGAGATTGCCTTCAAACTTTCCTTCAATGTCTGCGCTTTCACAGGTCAAGGTTCCTTGGATCACGCCCAGTTTGCCCAAAACCACTTTAGCGGGAGTTTTTACATTGCCTTCCACAAATCCATCAATTCTAAAAAAACCAGTGGAGGAGATGTCGCCTTTCAATTTAGTGCCCTCATTGATCCTGTTTTGGGCTGAACCTGGTTCTATGGTTTTTTTCTTCTCTTTTTTTTCTGAAAACATTGCTTTTCGGTTTAGTGGTTATTCCTTGCTTGTGTTCAAGGGGTTTGTTCTTGTTCCAAATATTTATCCAAGTTTTTGTGGATTTGGACCAAGGTATAATTGGGTGTGGAAATCTCAAAAAATGGACGCATGATCTTGTAGCCTTTGCGCTCTTTCAGAACTTCTCCGAAACCTTCTGTTCCTAATTTTGAATTCAGGCCGTGAACAATGACCAAACGGGTTTGAGGATCATAATAGTCAATAGAGGTTTCCAAAGTTGCAAATTCCAATTCCGTTATTGCCTTATTCAATAAAGTCTGAAGTTTTTGTGCTTCTTCGGTTTCATCTATAGTGAATGTATAGACCAATTTCCAGCTTTCACTGGAGTTGCCAGCCGTAAAATCGGTTGATGCAAGCGCGGGCAAAACATTGTCATAAATATGTTGGGCCTGTTTTCCTTCATCACTGTTAGGATAATTGAGCGCTACAAAATTCAATGCTTTTTTATAAGCTTCAAAACCTTCTTCCTTGGCCAAGGCTGTAGCTTTCAATAATTCGAATTTCGGAACAATGGGTGTGCCGTGGTAGAGCGTTATGTATTCATCGGATTTTTGAATAACATCGTCATATTTTGAAGCCAGAAACTCTTTGTACAATTGTTTGTACTTATATTCCGGACTCGACTCATCGGTGGGCAACTGTGAATTCGGATTGAGAAGAATCTCGGCATAACGGGTGTTGGGATAATTGTTGATAATATCTATTTTGTACTTCTCGGCATCGTTTTCCCGGCCTAGGATCTCATATAACTTGTGTAAATTATACTTTGCAGGAACAATGATCCGCTCCTCCGGATTATAAGTGAGCAATTTTTCCAGTCGATCAACGGCCAGTTCAAATTCTCGGAATTTTTCTTTGTAAATAACTCCCAATTGATAGTAGGCAAAATTCCTGTCCTTGGTTAGGCTGTCAATGACCTTTTCGTCCGTCGGGATTTGGGCAATGTATGTTTCAGGTTCAAAAAGCTGGTTTTGTGAAATTGGCCCGGCGTCAGCTACTATTTCATCTTCAAGCGCCGAGAGGGATGTGGTTTTTGTTGAAAGTCTCCAATTATCCTCCATTCTTCGGTCGCCCCATATTTTTTTGAATTCGCCTTTTCCGTATGCCACCGTAGCTGGGTTGTAGAAATAGAATGAATTTCCTTTTGCGGAAGCTGAAGCATTTTTTTCCTTTTTATAAAATTCATTGTTGGCCGTTCTGCGTTCATTTTTTGCGGCTTCCAAGGAATCCTGAACTGCTTTTTCGCGCAGTTTGGAAGTGTGCTCCGTAAAAAAGGCCAACTGTGCAGCAGGGGTCATTCTGGTCAATTCCAAAATACTGTCGTGCCTAAAAGCTATGTCTTCATATTTAATGACATCGTCTAAGTTTTCTCTTTTCTTTTTAACTCGTCGCCATTCCCTGCTCCTTTCCTCAAGAAAAATGAGCGTGCTATCGTAATAAGCGCCGGCATTTCTGTATTCTGCATTGTCAAAATTGATTTCAGCGAGGGTATTATAGTTAACGGATTGCAACACTCGATCCTGTCGGAATTCCTTGATAGATTCATTGTAAAAAGCCACAGCCGCGTCCAAACTGTCGGTATTCTGATAATAAACGCCAGTTTGGTTGTAGATTCGATCCAAATAGGGACGGTTTTCCCGGTTTTGCGCTAAATCTTCCAACAGTTCCCTCAACAAAAGGCGATCGCCCTTTTCATAATCAAAGTTTTTGGCTTTTTCAATATGAGCGTTTATCAGGTAGCTTCGCGAGGTTTTACGGTTCATTTCGATTACTCGGTCAAAAACGACGTTGGCGCTGTCTATTTGGTCCAACCTGTCATATAACTGTCCTTGGATAAAGGTGTATCGTCCTTTTAATTCATTGTCCTTGGTGTTTTCAACGGCTAAATTCATGTATTCCAGTGCTTGTGACAAAGAATCTAAGTTGATATATGCTTGTGCCATCATTGCTGCACCATCGGCAATTTCTTCTTCTTCGAGCTCTTCCTCCCGAAACATTCGTTTTAGGTTTTCAATGGCATATTCTTCATTGTTCAACCGAATGCTGGTCTTGGCTTTCCAAACCTTGGCTTGGTTAATACTGTTGCTTGCGGGAAAACGGTCCAAAATAAAGTTGAACGCGTCTAGGGCCGGAATAAACCGTCCGTCATAATATCTTGCTTTGCCCAATAGCATATAGGCTTCGTCTATTTGCGGATTGTACTCTGCGCCATCTATGTACATCGAGTTTTTTTGAATTGCTTTTGCGGCTTTTTCCTCCGCACGGTTAAATCCCGTGGTTTGAGATGCACCTGGAGCCTTGGTTTCGTCCTGCACGATTGAAATACGTTCTACAGGAAGAATTTCCCAAAAATTGTCCTTAAAGTCGAGTGCCAATTGTTTTTTTCCTTCTTCGAAAGCCTCTTCGCCATTAAAAAGTATGTTGTATTCTGTTGAAACAGCTACCATATTTCGGTTGAGAAAAGTATTTTTCTTACGCGAACAGGCCACTAAAAAAACAACGGCCAAGAGTAAAAGTGTAAAATTATATAAGCGCTTCATCTATTAATTTTAATCCAATATTTCGTGAAATTCTTCGGAGGGTGCGAAACTTCAATTTTGGAGTTGCTTCCCAATAAACTATTTTACTATGATATGCTAACTTAAAAGCTTCACTTTTAGTATACAAAATAGCTAAGGGAGGGTAAAAATACATTTCTTTTTATTATCTGCTAAATGAACGCTAAAAAAAGGACGTTAATAAGCTCTGAAATTTTTTAAAAGCCTCACCGCCTTGTGTATTTTTGCAAAAAAAATAGATATGGGCGAATTCCAAACGCTTGTTGTTTCAGAAATAAAAAAAGAAACGCCAAATTCAGTATCCATAAGTTTTGCAGTACCTGAAAATTTACGGGAAACCTTTGCCTTTAAAGCGGGGCAATATTTAACCATAAAGTATTTTGACGGCGACAAAGAAATACGCCGGGCATATTCCATCTGTTCTTCCCCCAAAAGTGGAAAACTTCGGGTTGGGGTAAAAAAGGTGGAAAAAGGTGTTTTTTCGCAGTTCGCAAACGAAAAGCTAAAAGTAGGGGACTCCCTTCAGGTGATGCCTCCCACTGGCAAATTTCTGTTGGAACCCAATTTAAAAAATTATGTTTCTTTTGCGGTAGGCAGTGGGATTACTCCAGTTCTTTCTCTGATAAAAAGTTCTTTGGAAGAAATGCCACATAGTTCCTTTTTGTTGATCTACGGAAACCGTTCACGTGAGGAAACAATGTTCTATAATGAAATCAAAAATTTACAAATCCAATATCCAGAAAGGTTTACAGTAGAATATGTGTTCAGCAGAAAGCTATCTGAAAACGCCAAATTTGGACGAATAGATCGCTCTTTGGTCAATTACTTTCTAAAAAATAAATATGAAAAAACCTTTTTCGAGTCCTTCTATCTTTGTGGACCGGAAGAAATGGTGGATGAAGTTTCGGCAGCCTTGAAACAAAATGGCATCAACTCCAAACAGATCCACCACGAGCTGTTTTCAACGGCGGAAAAGGGACTTTTGGTTGAAAAGCACGATGGGAACACAAAAATCACAGTAATTCTAGATGATGAGGAAGAGATTTTTGAGATGCCGCAGACAAAATCCATTCTTGAAGCTACTTTAGATGAAGGTATGGACGCCCCTTATTCTTGTCAAGGCGGAATCTGTAGTACATGCATTGCTCGTTTAAAGGAAGGGAAAACCGAAATGCGCAAAAACCAAATCCTTACTGACTCTGAAATTGCCGACGGCTTGATATTAACATGCCAAGCCCATCCCACAACTCCTATAGTAGTTGTGGATTATGATGATGTTTAAACGGTGCTTGTACTATTTCCCGAGGAGTTCTTGAATTTTTGACACAACCGTTTCAGGAGGAATTGTTTTTATGGCTTCGTTATAACCTTCGGGATATTTATTTCCATAAACCGAAGTTGGAATCAATGGATATTTTTCACGATCCGCAACCAATTGATTGCTAGATGGCTGGCCAAAAGGAACAAATCCCGCAAATGGATGGGTCACTCCCCAGAGTGTTACCACGGGAATTCCGTATATAGCAGCCAGATGTCCATTCCCGCTGTCCATAGAAAGCATAAGATCCAAATTGGAAATCAGGGCCAATTCTTCTTCAAAGGTAAGTTTTCCTGCTACATTGCTTACATTGGAAAACGGATTTGCCAATTTGTTGAGCTGGTCTATTTCTTTTTTTCCGCCCCCAAAGAGTAGAATTCTGTAAACATCGGATTTATCCAGTTTTTCAACTACCTCCTTCATTAAATCTAAAGGATACATTTTACCGCTATGGGCGGCAAATGGGGCAATTCCGATTATTTTCTTTGGCTCCACACCTATCAAACCATTGAGCTTGGGAAGCAATTGCAAATTTTGCATAGGCGCAAATTGTTCTAAGTCTAAGGGAAAGCCCAACTTTTCAAAAACATCGGCATAGCGCTGATGTGTGGTTTTTAAGGGTGAAATATTCTTCCCCTTTGCTGTCACCAATGCTTTTTTTTCCGCTCGGCCCTTATCTATTGCGGCCGTTTTCAGTCCTTTAAATTGAAGATAATTGACAATGACTTTTGAACGAATAACATTATGCAAATCGACAGCTCCATCAATTTTCAATTTATCTGCTTCTTGCGCCAATTTTAGAAGCCCAAAACGCTTGTGTTTGCCATAAATGTCAGCTTCCATAAAATTGATATTCGGAATGCCAGAAAATAAGGGTCTAAAAAACGGAAGCGACAGCACAGTGATTTCCACCTCGGGATAAGTTTGTGAAAAAACCCAAAGTACAGGTACAGTCATTGCCACATCGCCCATGGCCGAAAGTCGGATTACCAGTATGTGGGTAGGTTTATCCATATAGTGAAAATGCAAATTCTATGGAAACTGCGTCGATGTTTTGAACATTATCTCTTTCCGCGAAGAACTGGGTTCAATTGATCATCATTGTACATCTTCATTTGTTTATAAACCTTCATGTACTTTCTGCCATGGGCAATATCATCCAAAAGTTGGTTAATGGCAGTGCTGAGGTCCACACGCTGTTCCAAAAGCACTTCCAATTTGGCATTACAGGCCATTTGGTGTTCTTGGGAAGCATCTTCCCTTGTGGCTTCTTCGTTCATGTGATACACCTTCAACGCCAAAATTGACAATCTGTCTATTCCCCAAGCTGGGCTTTCGGTATTGATGGTTGCGTTCTCCAGAACCACAACATCCTTGAATTTTTCCAGAAAATAACTGTCAATGTACTCCACCATATCGGTACGGTCCTGATTGGAAGCGTCAATTTTTCGTTTCAACTCCAAGGCAGCAATGGGGTCGATGTTTGGGTCGCGGATAATATCCTCATAATGCCATTGGACAGTATCTATCCAACATTTTCGGTATAACAAATGCTCAATCAGTTCGTTTTCCTTATCGTAAGGATTGCTGAATGGCTGATCTACAGTATTGATTTCATGATACTTATCAATAACGTCTATAAAGATTTTGTTTGCTTTGTCGGAGAACATATATTTTATATTTTATTTTTCCAGAATGTGCAAATATTCAAAGGTTTTTGAGGCCTTGTGGTTTCGATTTTCAGTTTTATCTGCTTTAAAACGTTGATATTCCTTGGTTTTTAAGCTATATTTTCCATAACGCTCCATGAGGGTCTGCACCTGTTTTTGACTCATAAGGCCCTCGTTGTTATA
>CAZMDY010000098.1:0-7762 GCA_964565295.1 uncultured Aequorivita sp.
GATATTTCTACCAAAGCAGCTTTAAAAGAAATGATCCTGCCAGGATTACTTACCATTGTTACACCTATTGTAGTAGGTCTTTTGTTTGGTGCGGAACCGCTTGGAGGCTATATGGCCGGGGTTTGTGTAAGTGGCGTAATGTGGGCTATTTTCCAAAACAACGCCGGAGGGGCTTGGGACAACGCCAAAAAATCCTTCGAGGCAGGCGTGATGATCAATGGCGAAATGACCTACAAAGGAAGTGAAGCCCACAAAGCTGCCGTAACAGGTGATACCGTTGGAGATCCGTTTAAAGATACCTCTGGGCCTTCAATGAATATTTTAATAAAACTTACTTGCCTAATCGGGCTGGTGATCGCTCCTATTCTGGGCGACCATGGCGACGTTGAAGTTCCTGCTGAGGAATCCGATCCAGTAATCGGTACGATCAGAGTTGATGAAGAAAGCACGGTTTCCGAGAAAGAGTACGTTTACACAAGTAATGAAATTTCTATTTCGGATAGTGTGAATTTGAAATAATCAACCACAATAAATTCGGGTTATAAACATAAAAACCTGTTGTCTAAGGCAACAGGTTTTTTTTATGGGCAAAGATTTGGGATGGGCCAACACGTTAAAAACATATAAAATTTATAATTACAAAATTTGGGCAATCCAAAATTCCATATCTTAGCATGGCTATGGATTATAATGACCTCGTAACCCTCGGAATTTCATTTGGACTAGGGCTGCTCGTTGGGCTTCAACGAGAAAAGACCAACCACGAAACGGCTGGCGTACGCACGTTTACCTTGATTGCCATATTGGGCACAATTACGGGTTTTCTGACCAGGGAATACGATAATCCATATATTCTTCCTGTCTTCGGAATGGCTGTGGTGGCATTGATGATTACGGCCAATATGATAATTGCCAAACGTGACTCAAATCCAACGGGTGGTCAAACTACCGAAATTGCCGTTTTGCTTGTGTTTGCCATAGGAGCATACTTGGTGCTCGGAGATCAGGTAATTGGCGTGATCGTTGGGGGCGCATTGGCTATTTTACTCTATATTAAGGAAACATTGCACGGGTTTATTGATCGGCTAAAGGATAAGGATCTGGCGGCCATCATGACTTTTGTCGGAATTTCTTTGGTGATTTTGCCCATTCTCCCAGATGAAACATATGGGCCTCTTGATGTGTTGAATCCGAGGGATATATGGTTGATGGTCACCTTGATAGTGGGTATCAGTTTGCTGGGCTATTTTATATATAAATGGGTCGGCAAGAAAACCGGGATGCTCAGCAATGGTATACTGGGAGGGATCATAAGCAGTACTGCAACAGCCGTTAGTTTTGCCCGGATTTCTAAAAGCTCCGCATCAATCGCCAAGGTCGCTGTTTTTGTTGTACTGGCCGCAGTAACTGTTTCGCTGATCCGGGTAGTGGTGATTATTGGAGTGGTAGCACCAAATGGATTGATGAAGATAATCTTCCCTTTTGTTGTATTTTTTATATTTATGGTCCTATTGACAGGCGTTGTTTTTTATCTTGTTTCCAAAGAGAATGGAAGTAAGGAAATGCCAGAGCCCAAAAATCCGGCACAATTTAAAAGCGCCTTTGTTTTCGGACTGTTATATGGGGCAATCCTTCTTGCTGTTGCCTTTGCTGAAGAGGAATTCGGCGATAGCGGGCTTTATATCGTTTCCGTAATTGGAGGATTGGCAAAGAAAGATGCAATAACAGTCTCAGTTGCACAATCGCTGGCTGGCGGAATGCAAGCCGAATTGGCATGGAGGCTTATTATGACGGGAGTGCTTTCAAATCTTGCTTTTAAAATAGGAATAGCCTATGCGTTGGGAAGCAGAAAATTTGGTAATTGGATGGCTGTTACCTTGGGCCTTTCAATTATTATGGGCATTCTGATCATATTTTTTTGGCCCGATTCCTGAAATTTAAATGATGGCTTTATTTAGAAAAGATCCAATCCATATAATCCCTTTCCGTAGCTATGGAACTCCAAACCATTTATACGCCAAAGGCCGTGCACTGGAGGACGAAAACATCGATTTGACACAGAAAGGGTTTCTTCCTATGCTCCAGATTGCCTATAAACGTTTTTGGACCGACTTGATCAAGAACAGACCACTTATCCTGACGTTTTCCGATGGAAGAAGTATTAAAACCCAAACCGATATCCAAGGCTATTATATAGTAGACCAGGCCGTGGACAGTCTATTGACTTTAATAGATAAAGATGGTTATTTGAAATATAAAATATCTTTCTCCGAACAATTCCCCGGAAGGGAAATACAACACGGCAACAATTTTGAAGGAGAAATCCTGATCCCCAATGCCAATGCCAAATTCGGGGTAATAAGCGATATTGATGATACCATAATCCATACAGGGCTCACCTCGCGATTGAAATGGCGCGTAGTTAAAAACACTTTTTTTAAACGTGCTGAAAAAAGAATTCCCTTGGATGGTGCCGCCGAATTCTATACAGAATTGCAAAAAGGAAAATCTGGAGAGGACTGCAATCCCATTTTTTACGTTAGCCACAGTCCGTGGAATTTATATCACTATCTCGAGTTGTTCCTTAGAAAAAACAATTTTCCAAAAGGCTCGCTTTTATTGCGTGATTTCGCCAATCCAATCAAGAATCTTTTCCAACCAAAAACAAAAGGTGAAAAACCAGAGAAACAACGGGAAATCCTGAATATTTTAAAAACATATCCAAAACTGTCTTTTATTCTGATTGGCGACAGTGGGGAGCACGATCCGGATATCTATCTAGAAATTGCGGAAGCCCATCCCGAACGTATTTTGGCAATCTATTTGAGAAGCGTAAACCACCGCCGAAAAATGCTTCGAACAGAAGGCCTTTTTGAACACTATGAAACCGTGCCGGTATTGTTGGTTAAAAGTAGTGGGGCCGCCTTGCACCACGCCAGAGAAATGGGTTTTATAAAGTGATCAAACCAGTAAGATTCTTAAAACAACCCGTGCAGTTCTGCATCAATCCTGTTGATCACCTCTCCCAATTGTTCCTGATTGTCCACAAAATTAATGTTGTCCACATCAAGAATAATCAAATTTCCTTTGTCGTATCCCTGGATCCAGGCTTCGTAGCGTTCATTGAGCCTGCTGAGGTAATCAATGCTAATTGAGTTTTCATAATCGCGTCCGCGTTTATGGATTTGGTGCACAAGATTTGGAATGCTGCTTCGCAAATAGATTAACAGGTCGGGCCCTTCGGTCACGCTTTCCATCAACTCAAACAACGAGCGGTAATTTTCAAAATCGCGATTGGTCATCAAGCCCATGGCGTGGAGGTTGGGTGCGAAAATATAGGCATCCTCATAGATTGTCCGATCTTGGATAACATCCTTTTTCTTTTCACGGATATCAAGGATCTGACGGAAACGGCTGTTCAAGAAATAAATCTGAAGGTTAAAGGACCACCGCTCCATTTGGTTGTAAAAATCATCGAGATATGGGTTGTCCTCCACATCCTCATAATGGGCTTGCCATTTATAATGTTTGGCCAAAAGTCGGGTAAGCGTGGTTTTGCCAGAGCCAATGTTTCCTGCAATCGCAACGTGCATAGTTATTTTTTCTTTGGAAAAGTTATTGTAAAAGTGTGTAGATTTTTGCCATCATAAATATATAGGGAATTATCCGTTAGCTGGAAATCCTTTATTTTCATTTCAGGCAATTCGAGTGCCTTGGGTTTTTCGGGCAATTCTCCCTCGCGTCTTGCAAAATTAGGAAAGTAATATAATGTGTTTTCTTTTAAAGCCATCAGGTTTTCATTCTGCTGAACTATTCTTTGATATCCTTCCGAAGAAACCTCATTCAGAATGCTGCCGTATACATTGTAAGCATAAAGTTTTTCCTCGGTTAGAACAAAACAATAATTGAAACTACTGGCCTGCGAAAGCAATTTTCCTTTAATTGGTTGCGAAACAGTGGTCTGAACCACCGAGCGATAATTGAACAGCTCCAATTGTTGAGTGCCAACATTAAAAACCCATAATCTGTTGCTCCCCGCATTGGTCGCAGTGCTAACGTTCATAAACTGGGGAAGGGTGTTGAAATTGATGCGTTGTATTTCATTCAATTTATTGTCCAATAAAACCACAGTATTGGTATCCTGAAAAAACACTACCACCTTTAAAGGGTTTATAATGTCCACCGAATTAATCCGCCCCAATTGGAAATCGTTGAAAATAAAATTACCCTCCTCGCCAGTTTTATGTAGCACTTGATCCTTGATGAAATAAGTGTTTTTGTAATTGTCCACTCCAACAAACCTATCGGCCTTAACCGTAGTGGATTTTTGCAAGGAAACAGTCTGCCCAAAACTGATGGTGGCAATTAAGATAAGGCTTAAAAAACAAAAAAATCTCATGGGGCTTGAAATGTTATTGTGGCGAAGATACTTTAAACCTCACAAGTCCGGAATTATTTAACTATTTTAGCAAAGTGAATCCTTATCAAAAGCGCATGCGAATCGTTGTAGTTTTATTGCTAATCTGGAGTTTAAACTTCTCGGTGACAGCCCAAAACATCAGCGGCCGGGCGTTTTATACATCCTTCTATCAATTTGATGATCCACCTTTACAACCCAATGAGCTTCAGGATCCACTCAAAGTCGAAATGGCCGAACAGCTGAAAAAGCCTTTTTTAGATCAATACGAACTGGAATTTACCCAAGAAGAATCTATTTTTAAAAAACTCCAAAAACTCGATTAGCCAGAACCCCAAAAAGGAGGTATTTCTGTTTCTATATCGTTAATGGGCGAACAAGAAATACTCTACAAAAATCTAAAAGATAATATATTGATCAATGAAACGGAATTGTACGGAAAACAATTTCTGATCCAAGACGATATGGAAATAACCGATTGGCAACTTAGCAAGGAAAGTAAGACTATAGGTAATTATATCTGCTTTAAGGCCACGTATGTGCCAAAACGAGATTCTTCCGAAACAGAACAGGATAAACTTGAAGATTCTACGCCAATCGTTGCTTGGTACACTCCCCAAATACCCGTAAAAAATGGTCCTCAAAATTATCAAGGTTTGCCTGGATTGATTCTAGAAATACAAGCTGGAGAACTGAAATTTCTTTGTACAAAAATTGTTCTAAACCCCGAAGAAAAAGTTGTAATAACGAAGCCGAGAAAGGGCAAAAAAGTAAATCAAAAGGAATTTTCCGCCATTATGAATAAAAAGAGCGAAGAAATGATGGAATCCTTTAAAACTCCAAAGCGTCGGGATTGACAGGGATTTTTAGGAGGTAACAAATTGTACCTCCATCATCTTGATCTTTAGTCAAAAGTTTAAATCGTTTTTAATTGCCATATAAATGCTGCTCATGAAAATGCAAAAAACTACTTTCCTACTTTTTTCTTTAATTATTTTTGGGTTTCAAATGTCCTATTCCCAAGAAATAACCGGAATTGCTACTTATAAATCCTTTGCGAAATTGGATTTAAAAATAGACAGCATGCAGGTGAGTTCTGAAATGCGCGCACAAATTGAACAGATGGTAAAACAGCAGACACAGAAAGAATACGACCTTCAGTTCAATAAAGACGAATTGCTATTCAGGGAAAAAGAAAAATTGGCAGCGCCCGGCAATACTATGTTTGAAAACGCTATGATAAGTAGCGTGGGAGGAATCGGGATATTATATCAAAACCTGAACGAAAACCTTGAGGTCCATCAAGCTGATATTTTGGGCAAAATGTTTTTAGTGTCTGATTCACTAAAGCATCACGACTGGACACTCGAAAAAGAGACAAAAAATATAGGAGAGTACGTTTGTTTTAAAGCCACTCAATCAAACGTTTTTAAAAATGAAGAAACTGGGAAAAATGAAGAAAGTGTGATTGTTGCGTGGTACACACCTCAAATCCCAATAGGTGGTGGACCGATGGGACACGGCGGTTTGCCAGGACTTATTCTTGAAATCCAATCTGGCGATGTTACGTATCTTTGCAACCAAATAATCCTAAACCCCAAAGGTGGGGTGAAAATTGCGCCACCAAAAAATGGAAAAAAGGTTTCCAAAGAGGAATTTGAGGAAATCAAGGAAAAGAAACTTTTGGAGATGCAGAAACAATCCTCCAATTCAGGCAACAGCAAAACTATAGAAATCAGGGTGGGTGGTTAAATCCAAATATCATTTTCTCATATCCTGATAAACTTAAATCCAAATTATGAAAACATTCATATCCCTCATAACGTTAGTTTTGTCCCTTCAAAGTTTCGCCCAAAACATTAGCGGACAGGCGTTTTACGAATCAAAAACTACTGTCGATCTTGACGCATTTAATCGGCAGGAAATGTCGGAAGAAATGAAGAAAGTAGCTATCCAAATGATGAAAAGTGCACTGGAAAAAACATTCATCCTCACCTTCAACAAGGAGGAATCCATATACAAAGAACAGGAAAAACTGGAAACAGGTATCGCAAACCCGGGATTTAGAATGATGATGGGCAGTTTCACGCCCGGAACCCGATACAAAAATCTGAAAACAGGAGAAATGGTGGAGGAGAATGAATTCTTTGGAAAGCAGTTTTTGATTACGGATACGATTCAAGTCTTAGATTGGAAGACCACAAATGAATCAAAGCAAATTGGCCAGTATATTGCGTTTAAGGCTACGGCCATAAAAAAAGTGGATCCCAACGACTTTAGCTTGGCACGTCCGAAAAAAGAAGAAAATACGGGAGCAAAAACAGATTCCATACAACCACAGGATCCAATGGAAATGGTTGAAATTCCAGAAACAATTGAGGTGACCGCATGGTTTACACCACAAATTCCCGTCAGCCATGGCCCGGGTGAGTATGCTGGTCTTCCTGGTTTAATTTTGGAACTGAACGTTTACCGCACCACACTTTTGTGTTCCAAAATAGTAATGAACCCAAAAGATGCCGAAAAAATTGAACCACCCAAAAGAGGAACAAAAGTTACCCGCCAGGAATACATAAAGATCGTAAAGGATAAAACCGATGAACTTCGGGATAATTTTAGAAATAGCGGTGGAAGACGTGGCGGATTTGGTGGTTAAATATGGAAAATCACAGAGGCACAGAGCTATAAAATTAAAACCCTTCAAATTCTCTTGGATAAATAATCCTTTCAAATGAATAAAATCTTCACGTTCCTCTTATTGATTTTATCAATCTCTCTTTGCGCACAAAGCATCAAGGTGAGAGGGACCATTAGCGATAGCCTCGGCATTCCGTTGGAATTTGCCAATGTGATCGCCAGTGTCAAATCTTCTGGCGAAACCGAATCGTATGGCATTACCAATCACGAGGGTCGTTATCAGCTCGATCTTCCCAAAGGGAATTCGTATGTTTTAAGAGCTAGTTTTTTGGGCTTTCAAAATTCAGAAAAAACAATAGAAGTCCCAGATGATGCACAAAATATGCAAATGGATTTCATACTAAAGGAACAAGAGAGCCAATTGGACGATGTGGAACTTGTCTATGAAATGCCAGTAACCATCAAGGGCGACACCATTATTTATAACGCCGACAGTTTTAAAACAGGAAATGAGCGCAAACTTGGAGATGTACTAAAAAAACTCCCAGGGATCGAGGTAAATGCGGATGGCGAAATCCAAGTGGAAGGAAAAACCGTCCAAAAAGTGATGGTTGAGGGCAAGGATTTCTTCGATGGCGATAGCAAACTTGCTACTAAAAATATTCCCGCCGATGCCGTAGATAAAGTGGAGGTGCTCCGAAATTATAA
>CAZMDY010000099.1:0-7655 GCA_964565295.1 uncultured Aequorivita sp.
ACGAATGATTTTTATTTATGGATTGTAGGGTTTTTTGCCACGAATGCTTCTTAAGTTTGTAGTATTTTTACTGTAACACAATTCTTTGATGGTCTAAAAAATCTTTGTGAAAATTAACCAATAAGGCTAGTTTGCAACCAGAGACTTTTAAATAATTTATGCATTGGGCCAAATGTCTGTCATTTAACATTTCAATCGGTTTTATCTCAAGAATTATTTTGTCCATTACTACAAAATCCGCGTAGAGTTTATGGGTTAAAATAATGTCTTTGTATTTAACCGAATACTGTTTTTCTCTTTCAAAAGGAATTGCTCTTAAATTGAACGCATGTTCAATCCATCTTTGTATACAATTTCCGAAAAACCACTCCCCAACTGATTATAGACATCAAATAAACACCCAACATTGCATAACTTTCTTCTTTATTAATAATATTAGCCATTGTTTTCAAATCTTAGTTTTCCATAGACATTCGTGAATTCGTGGCCTCCATATTCCAAACCTTTACTTCCGGATCACCATCACCGATCCATCATTCTTCAATTTGATAATGGCCGAGGGCTTCCCGGATTTTCTTTCGTGGTGCAAATTTACGATATAGTCAACGCCCTCCAAAATTAAAGGGTCTATTTCGGAATAACTTTGGGGAGTGTTGGAGGCAGCCAAATTTGCGGAAGTTGAAACCAATGGTTTTCGTAGCTTTTTGATGAGTCTTTCACAGAACCTATCTTTGGTCACCCGGATAGCGAGCGAATTGTCCGCGGCAATCAAATTTTCTGCAACCCGAATTGGATCATCGTAAATAATAGTGGTGGGTTTTGCAGCATATTTTAAGATGTCATAAGCCACTTCGGGAACATTTTCAACATATTCATTCAACATTTTAAAATCACTGACCAAACAGATCATCGATTTTTTGTCGTCCCGTTTTTTAAGTTGGAATAAGCGCGCCACCGCTTCAGCATTGGTGGCATCGCAGCCAATTCCCCATACGGTATCGGTGGGATAGAGGATAAGACCTCCTTTTTTAAGCACAACCAAACAATTGTTTATTTCATCGTCCATAGGAACATTTTTTATGGTGTTTTTTAATTAAAACTGCCTTTTGGAATTAGCTGTTTACTTCTAATTCCAGCTGTTGCTGATTGTTAATCGGCACTTGATAAACCGATATTTCCACAAGTATCTAAGCAGTCGTTGCCGATAAAATTACTATATATTTGCGAGAACAATCGTTATTTTTTGTGGGGATGAAAGTAATTCATATCAATGGTTCCGGAAGTTGGGGAGGCAATGAACAACAATTGGCCGACCTTATTCCGGAGCTGGAAAAATTGCAGGTGAAAAATATGGTAATGGGAAGGCCCAATGCGCCACTCAATAACTATTGTAGTGATAAAGAAATTGAATTTATCGAAGCAAAGGACGGCAAATTGAGCAAAAAGACCAATTTTCGATATTTAAAGGAAGTGGTAACTCGTGAAAAACCAGATGTCCTGCATTTGCATACCAGTGATGCGGTAACCTTATTTACCATTTCGGATATTCTGTTTAACTTAGAAATGCCCACAGTATTTTCCAAAAAAGGAATTGGAAGCAGCAGCAGTTTTCTCAGTAAATTTAAATACAATTATAAAAATTTAGACCGAATTATATGTGTTTCCAACGCGGTGAAGATCTTTATGGAAAATGAGGTGATGAAATCCAAGAACCGTGAAAAACTGGTCGTGGTCTATGATGGGATCAACACAGAGCGTCTTAAACCGATCCGCAAAGAAAGCCTTCACACGCTTTTTGATATCCCCACCGGGAAAGCGTTGATAGGAAACATTGCAAACCATGCCAACGCAAAGGATTTACCAACGCTTTTAAGAATGATGCACCATCTGGTACACGAGCTGAAGGAAACCAAAGTGCACTTAGTCCAAATAGGTGAATTTACTGGTGTTTCTGAGGAACTGGAAAGCCTTAGACACGAATTAAATCTTCAGGATTATGTGACCTTTGCTGGTTTTCAAGATCATGCCACGGATTTTCTGTCGCAAATGGATCTTTATGTTATGAGCTCGGAACGGGAAGGTTTGCCCTTGACTATTTATGAGGCCTTTTACAAACAAGTTCCGGTGGTCAGTACGCGCGCGGGAGGAATACCTGAGATAATTTCAAATGGCGAAAATGGATTTTTGATTGATGTGGGTGATTATAAAAACCTTGCTAAAAAAACACTACAAATCATTAAAAACAAGGAGCTTGCACAGAAATTTTGTAAAAGATCCCATGAGTTGTTTATGGAAAACTTCAGTGCCGATAAAACCGCTCAGAATATTTTAAATATTTACAAACTCATCCAATAAAATTATTTTCATGAAAACTTCACTATTGATTTCAACATACAATTGGCCAGAAGCTTTGGAATTGGTTTTAATGAGTGTTGAAAACCAATCCGAGAGCCCTGATGAAATATTGATCGCCGATGATGGATCCAAGGAAGAAACCAAGGCGTGTATATTGGAATTCCAAAAAAAGATAACCGTACCGATAAGGCATTTTTGGCACGAGGACAAAGGTTTTCGGAAAGCAATTATCCTTAATCAGGCCATAGCGGGAGCCACTGGCGATTATTTGATCCAAGTGGACGGGGATTGTATCCTGCATAAAGATTTTGTACGTGACCATAAAGCCTTGGCCCAGCCAAATGTGTATCTTTTTGGGAGTCGTGTGAACATAAAAAAAGAATTTCTGCCAGAATTATTCCAATCGCAAAAAATAGGGTTTGGGTTTTTCCATAAGGGAATTAAAAAACGCACCCGAAATCTTCGAGTGCCCGTATTGAGTACACAATATAAAATCACCGATGCTTTTTCAGATAAAATGCGTGGTTGCAATGTTTCTTTTTGGAGGAAAGATGTGATTGCAGTAAACGGATATAATGAGGAATTTGAAGGTTGGGGGCGCGAAGACTCCGAATTGATCCTTCGGATGATGAACAATGGAGTTCTGGGCAGAAGACTCCGATACCGGGGAATTGTGTACCATATTTGGCATAAAACCGAAAACCAAAACCGGTTTGAAATCAATGATGGCCTACAGGAAAAAACCTTAAGGGAAAAGAGCAAATGGTGCGATAAAGGAATTGATAAATATCTGTGACCTTTTTAGTTTATCAGTCTATTTTTCGGTATAAAAGCCAAAGATTCACATAGCGTTTAAACACTGAAAACGCGCTCAAGTAAGCTAGTATAAAACCTTCTTTTCCATCGAGAATGCCGAGCCGGAAAAAAAACTGGTAGGTAAATCGGTAAAATGGCCTGAAGAAAAAATGGTACAAGGTAGGTCTGGTTCCTTTTTTATAAAGCATTACGGATTGCAGCTGACTGTAATGATGGATTTTAGCCGTATAATCGTCAAAGGATTTATAGGTATGGTGCGGCAAATGGTTTTTCAGTCGACTGGTTTTTCCTTTGGCAATCAAAATTTCGTGTACCAGATTGTCGTTGTACCTACAATGTTTTTTGTTGAAGAGGCGGATTATGTAATCGTTTTGAATTCCACTGAATTTTAAGAGTTTCCCCATAAAATAATAATCCCGCTTCACGAAATAGCCAATGGCCTTTGGGTTTTTGAGGGTGCGCAATATTTCTTCAGCCAATTGTTGGGTCACCTCCTCATCCGGATCGAAGAAAGTTACCCAATCGTTTTTGGCTTTTGAAATGGCAAAGTTCTTTTGTTCGGAAAAATTGTTGAAAGGACGTTGATAAACCGTTACTTTTTTATTTTTTTCGGCTAGGTCTACCGTGCCATCTGTGCTCAAGGAATCCACGATAATTATTTCATCGGCAAACCAAAGGCTGTCGATATATGCTTCAATATTATCGGCCTCATTCAGGGTTATGGCAAGGGCGGAGATTTTTACAGGGTTTTCCAAAAATGCTTTGTACTTTGTGGGTAAAAGTAATACTTTTAAGAATCCAAATTAAAGCAAATATGGCACGACTTCCAATTTTAATGTACCATAACGTGGTTCCTGATGGTTCCAAAGGGCTGACCATTTCTGTGAAAAATCTTGAAAGTCAGTTGGCCTATCTCTCTGAAAAAGGTTATGGGGCGCTACATTTTCGTGATTTGGGGCGGTTTGGGAATAGTATGCAAAGAAAGAAAATCATCATCACCTTTGACGATGCTTACTTTAATCAAATGCAGTATGCTGTTCCACTTCTGAAAAAGTATAAAATGAAGGCAACCTTTTTTGTGCCCTTGGCATTTTTGGGAGAAACGGATTCCTGGAACACTTCCAAACTGGATATTATGAGCGTTGACCAATTGAAATCCTTGGATCCGAAAATCGTTGAGCTTGGGTTCCATTCGTTTTTTCATCATAAATATACCGAGCTTTCTAATGCTGAAATCGAGGCCGATACCCGTAGATGTATGGAATTTGTATCAGAAAATGAATTGGAATTTTCTCCAGTTGTGGCTTATCCGTATGGGAAATTCCCAAAAGATAAAGTACGAAAGAAAGTTTTTCAAAAAATACTCTTGCAGAACGGTATAAAATTCGGTGCGCGCATTGGAAATAGAATCAACAGTTTCCCTTTCAAAAAACCTTACGAAATTGAAAGGATCGATGTGAAAGGGGAGTGGTCGTTATTAAAATTCCGACAAAAAATCCGATTTGGGAAATATTGGTAAAATCAACGGATTCCTTTTTGCAACAATAAAAGCTTTACATAACGCTGAAAAACCCCATAGGCATTGACTGCCGATACGGTCAGTCCGGGAATTCCATCAAAAATACCCCCTTTTAGAATAAACGAGCTAAAAAAACGATATCCAGGTTTAAAAATCAGGTGCAGCCAAGTGGTCCTTTTGTTTTTTCTATAAAGGCTTTCAGCTTGGGGCCATGCATAGGCTTCTTTCTTTTTGATATAATTATGAAAGCCTTTGTAGGTAAAATGGAGCATCTTGTTTGTCAGTTTGCCCACGGTGCCAATACAGTGCAACTTTTCGTGGACATCGCCAGAAAAATAAGCACCTTCTCTTTTCACCAAACGCAATACGTCATCGCTGTGGTTGTACAAAAACCTATTCATATAAAAATGTGGAAAATTGATTTCATATCCAGCATGCTTCGGTTTTTTGATGGTATCCAAAATCTCCGTTTCCAAAGAATGGGTAACGCGTTCATCGGCATCCAAAAAAAGTATCCAATCGCCAGTCGCTTCTTTTATGGCGAAATTTTTCTGGTTCGAAAAATTGTCGAATTTTCGCTGAAGAAATTTTGTAGCATGTTTTTTTGCAATTTCAGGAGTTTTGTCGGTGCTAAAGGAATCGATAACGATGA
The DNA here is from genome assembly GCA_964565295.1 of uncultured Aequorivita sp. Lineage (GTDB taxonomy): Bacteria > Bacteroidota > Bacteroidia > Flavobacteriales > Flavobacteriaceae > Aequorivita. The sequence continues at coordinate 5,343 of CAZMDY010000099.1, forward strand.
CTTCATCGGCAAAGGAAACTGAAAACAGCGCATCCTCTACATAGGCTTCTTCATTGAATGTGGGGATGATGACTGTTAGCGTTGGTTTTGTTGTTTTGTCTTTCATAGCTCTATGTTCCAGCCGAAATTACAACTTTTTTAAAACTGAGCCAATTTCATAAATAACTTTATATTTGCGAATCTATGACCGCTATCGATACTTCCGTAATTCTCAGCACCTATAATTCCATTGAATGGTTGGAAAAAGTGCTTTATGGCTATAACAACCAAACATATCGTAAATTTGAGGTCGTTATTGCCGATGATGGTTCTACAGAAGAGACCAAGGAAATGATAGAAAAAATGTCGGCTGAACTGTTTTTTCCGATCGTCCATGTGTGGCATGAGGATCGGGGTTTTCAAAAGTCGCAGATACTTAACAAAGCACTTCAAAATTGCTCTACTGAATATATCATCATGAGCGATGGCGATTGTATCCCTAGAAAGGATTTTGTGGAACAGCACGTAAAGTACAGGGAGGAAGGCCATTTCCTTTCCGGTGGATATTTTATGTTGCCAATGGGCATTTCCAGAACAATTTCAAAAGAGGACATCTATTCTGAAAAATGTTTTAGTGTTTCTTGGCTAAAGGAACTTGAACTGAAACCTTCATTCAAGAACAACAAACTGCTTTCCGGGCCATTGAAGGCGTTTCTTCTCAACTCTTTCACCCCGACCAATGCGAGCTGGAACGGCCATAATGCTTCGGGATGGAAAAAGGATATTTTTGACATCAATGGATTTGATGAGCGTATGCAATATGGCGGACAGGATCGGGAATTGGGCGAAAGATTGGTGAACAATGGAATAAAATCAAAACAAATCAGGTACAATGCTGTGGTGCTACATCTGGACCACCCGCGGGGTTACAAAAACCAAGAATCAATAGACAAGAACTTAGCCATCCGTAAAAACACCCGTGACAAGAAATTAAAATGGACCCCTTATGGGATTGTAAAAGACGGTGAAACCGCAAATTCCGAGATGCCAGTAGTGCATACCTACAATTTTAACGAATAGCGAAAACAGGTTCAGGTTTTTTGATAGACTCCAATCTTCCAGTAACGTTGCTTTTCAGCAGTGGTAACGACCGTAAAATCCAGTTCTTTCAAACGTTTGTCGTTTTTGAAATATTCCCAGGAACCGGGACCTTCCCGAAAAATGGAAATGATGAGAATTCCGTTTGGCGTTAAGCTGTCCAACATTCGAGTTAACACGTTCTGTTTTTCCGAATCGTGGATGTAATAAAAGGCTTCGTTGAAAACAATCACATCGAATTCCTGTGGGGGTTGGAATTTTACCGCATCCGCAGCTATAAATTTAGATTTGGGCAAATTCTTGTTGGCTGCCATATTGATTCGCTTGAAAAATCCAAGCCCATAAAAAAGGAAAAATCCTTTGGGTCCATCCGTTCGGTCAAAACGCCTTCACCACAACCTATATCCAGGATGCTCGGATCTTTGGGGCCATATTGTTTAATGAACTCTATTATTTGCCTGTAGCGGGCCACTTCTTTCTCACTTTTAAGATTGTTCCATCTTCCGCTTTTATATTGGCGATTCCACCGTTGTTTCCTTCTCCAGTTGTGGAATTTGTCTATCAGGTTCATAGGTTTGGGGTGTTTTTTAAATGAAGGTCCAGAAAAGGTTTTAGTTTGGAAAGGATCATTTCAGGGGTCAATTTTCTGTAGAGTTCACTTGGATCGGCTTCAATTTTCTTTCGTTCCTCAAAGGTGAAACTTTCGAAAAGTCCTGGTTTTTCCTCCAAAAGATGAATGGAATCGTGTTTGTTTGAATCCTCAAAGCTGCTCCAATGTTCTTTGTTGATATAAGGCGAATAAATCGTAAAGGTTGGTTTGTCAAGCGCCTTTGCAATGTGGACACTTCCGCCTTCGTTCGAAACGAGGAGGTCACATTGGTTCATCAATTTGATAAAACCACGGATGGAATCTTCGTAAATTTCTAAGTTTATCCTGTCTTTATTTTTGCACTTTTCGTACAATTTCAAGGCTTCCTCTTTTTGGTAAGGGGCATAATTGAAAAGAATGGTTCCCTTGTAATTTTCGGTGATATGGTCAATTAGCGAAACCATATATTCCGAAGGCATCGACTTCTGTGGCGTGCTGCCAAAAATACCAAGCATTAGAAGTGGTTTCTGCAATGAATTGACCTTTTTATAAGCCTTTTCTTCTTCCGTCAGGAATATTTTTGGTACGTAATCCGGGTTTTTCAATTCGAAAACGGAAGCGATCATGTTGATGCGGTCCTCAATCGC
>CAZMDY010000100.1:0-7601 GCA_964565295.1 uncultured Aequorivita sp.
CCATCGATTCCATCGGTAAGATTGGCTCCGTTGGAGACAGCTGTTATAATGAAAATCACGATTGGAATAAAAATAATCCAAACATATTTTTGATAATCCCCACCCATCCAACTAAGCAGTTGAGAATAGTTGAATTCGTTCTCCTTTACAAAGGGAATCGTGGTGAGCAGCGCTTTATCTTTTACATAGAATGTATTATCATCCTGAAGTGAGATTACTTCGGTCTGCTCCCCTGGGTTCTCCATAGTGCGATGTACCACTACATCAGGGTGCAGGTACATGGTAACCCCAACAAATAGCCCCAATCCAATCTGCCCGATGACTTTGAATTTACCGGGAAGGCCTTCTTTGTCATTCTTGAATTTTTTGATATAATCATCAATAAAACCGATGATTCCCATCCAAATGGTGGTAACGATCAGGAGGATAACGTAGATATTCTCCAATTTCGCAAACAGAAAAACAGGAATGAGGGTTGCCAAAATAATGATTATCCCGCCCATGGTTGGGGTGCCCGCTTTTTCATTTTGGCCTTCCAATCCAAGGTCGCGCACTGATTCCCCAATTTGTTTCTTACGCAAAAACTCAATGATTCGCTTCCCAAAAACACTAGCAATTATCAAAGACAAAATCACTGCCATAGCCGCACGAAACGTAATGAATGTAAACAATCCAGCCCCGGGGATGTCATAGGTTTTGTTCAAATAGTCGAATAGGTAGTACAACATTTTGCTATTTGTCTAAGATTGTTAAAATTTTATTTGCTATCTTAAAATCATCAAAATCAAAGCGTTTCCCACTTATCTCCTGATACGTCTCATGTCCTTTTCCGGCAATTAAAATAATGTCGCCGCTCTTTGCCTTTTGGCAGGCCGCTTTTATAGCCTCTTTCCGATTGGTTATGGAAATAGTTTTTTTATAATGTTCCGCAGAAACACCTGCCTCCATCTGTTCAATGATCTTTTCCGGATTTTCAGTTCTCGGATTGTCACTGGTAAAAACAACGCTGTTACTTAAAGCAGCAGCTATCTTTCCCATCTCGGGCCGCTTCTTTGCATCGCGATCGCCTCCACAGCCAATAACGGTTATGAGTTCCTCATTGCCAGTGCGGATGCTGTTTATCGACCCGAGAACATTTTTTAAAGCATCGGGCGTATGGGCATAGTCAACAATGACTGTTATTTCAGTAGCAGAGACAAAATACTGGAACCTCCCTTCAACATTTTCCAGGACACTCATTTTTTGTAGAATTTCAAACGAATCCATTCCCAGAAGTTCCCCCGTGGCGTAGATCGCAAGAAGGTTGTACGCATTGAACCCACCTATCAAACGGACCCAAACCTCATGATTGTTGATGCGCAACAATTGACCAGTGAACTGGCTTTCCAACACTTGCACCTTAAAGTCAGCAAAGGTTTTAAGTGCGTAGGTATATTTACTCGCTTTTGTATTCTGCAACATTATAACGCCATTTCGATCGTCAACATTTACCAAGGCAAAAGCAGTCCGTGGTAAATGATCAAAAAATGATTTCTTTACATCCCGATATTCAGCAAAATCCTTGTGATAGTCCAAATGGTCCTGGGTAAGATTTGTAAAAATCCCGCCAGCAAAATGCAGTGCCTGCGTACGTTTTTGGTGGATTCCATGGGAACTGACCTCCATAAAGCAGTATTCCACCCCAATATCGACCATCTTGCGCAAATATTTATTGATCGTCAATGGATCCGGCGTAGTATGCGTAGCCTTGCGCTCTAAATCGCCCACCATTATTTTCACCGTGGAAAGAAGTCCGACTTCGCATCCAAGATGTTTGAAAAGCCCGTATAACAATGAAGCAACAGTGGTTTTCCCATTGGTGCCCGTTACTCCAACTAATTTTAACGATTGGGAAGGATTGTCGTAATAATTGGCCGCCATGATCGCCAAGGCACGATGGGAATCGGCAACCTGGACATAGGTGACTCCGTTTATAATTTGCTTAGGCAATTCTTCACAAATAATGGCCAGAGCACCTTGGTCAACAGCGTTTTTGATAAAATGATGACCATCAAAAAGCGTTCCTTTTATTGCCACAAAAACATCGTTAAGGGAAACCTTTCGCGAATCAAATTCAACATTGTGAATGGCCACAGACGTACTTCCCACAACCTTATCGAGGGTAACCTTATACAGTATGTCCTTTAACAATATCACGATAGTTGCAATAAAATTTGTTGCCCTTTTTTAAAATCTTGACCAGATTGGAGCGATTGTTTTACCACTTTCCCTTTTCCGATAACCTGCACATTTAGACCTAAGTTTTCAAGCAATGAAACGGCGTCCATTCCTACCATTCCTCTAACGTTTGGAATCTTTTCATTGGCTTGTTGAAGTTTGGTGTAATACTTCTCATAATCTTTTTCGATGGCAGGGTCAATTTGTTCAATTTCATTTACAGAATTGATACTGGCCGAATCGGTAAAAATTTTTTGTGCGATCCGTTTAAAAACCGGTCCAGAAACATCGGCCCCATAATATCCTTTTTTTGTACTTGGTTTATGGATGATTACAATACAAGAGTATTTAGGCTCATCTACAGGAAAAAACCCTGCGAACGAGGAAACATATCGTGGACTGTCCTTCCAATCGGGCATCCAATATTCGGTTTGGGCAGTTCCCGTTTTTCCCGCCATAGAAAAGTCAGGAGAATACAATGATCTGCCAGTGCCACGCTTTACTGTGTTTTCGAGTATTTTGGTAATAGCGCCCAGAGTTTCATCTGAACAAATTTTTGGATTGATCACTTCGGTATCATAGGTAGTTACCTTTTCGTTCCAAATCCTTACTTCTTTTATAAACCTTGGTTTTACCATAATCCCATTATTTGCAATAGCATTGTAGAACGTCAAGGTTTGCAGGGGAGTGAGTTCCAGATTATATCCATAGGCCATTGAGGGAAGCGCATTTTTGCTCCATTTTGTGTGGCCCGGTTCGGGAATAAGCGGTGCGCCCTCCCCTTTAATCGCAACTCCAGTTTTTTTGTCCAGGTTCCAACTTTTTAAACGATCGATAAATTTATTGGGGTTTTTGGAATAATTTTCATCGATCATCTGAGCCATCGCGATATTGGACGAAACCTCCATGGCCCGGGCGGCAGAAATCTTGCCATAGCCACCGCGCTTTGAATCGCGAATGTTTCGACCGTAAATTCTTATCACGCCATTCCCTGTGTTGAAAACCGTACTGGTATCCACCACTCTATCCTCCAATGCGGCCATCATGGCCATTACCTTAAATGTAGAACCGGGTTCGTGTGATTCTCCAATGGCATAATTGAGTTTTTCATAATAAGTCCCCACAGAGGTCCGCCCTAAATTCGATATCGCCCTAATTTCGCCAGTGGCCACTTCCATTACGATTACCGAACCGTGCTCTGCCTCATAATATTCCAGTTGTTTCAATAAAGCATGATGTGCAATGTCTTGGATATTAACATTAATAGTTGAAACTATATCATACCCGTCCTGAGGCTCTACCTCATTGTCATCATAGACAGGTTTCCATTGTCCGGCCGCAATTTTCTGTTTTAACCGATGCCCTTCCTTCCCAGTTAATAAGTCATTGAATGCCCCTTCAAGGCCAACCGAATAATGACCAGGCCGATCATAACGCTCATCGCCAACGGTGCGCTGGGCAATCTTGCCGATGGGATGTTCACGGACCGTGCGCTGTTCTACAATGAACCCACCCCGATATGGGCCTTTTCTAAAAAGAGGAAGATTTTTTACCTTAATATAATCCGAATAACCAAGGTTTTTTACAATCAACAAATAGCGGTTCTTATCGGCACGCGCCTTTCTCAACATATTTTGGTAATAGGAAACAGGCTTGCCAAACATTTTGCTCAATCCTTCACTCAATGGCTGCAGGTTTTCATTGAAATCCTTGGAATCGACGGTTAACGCATCAAAACGGATATCGTATTTAGGGACGGAAGTGGCAAGAAGACTGCCATCCTCCGCATAAATATTTCCCCGACTGGCAGGGATCTTAAAGTTTTTGACGGTATTTTTCTCTGCGAGCGCGCGATATTTTTCGCCATCCGAAAATTGAATATCCATCAACTTAATGCTTATGGCAAGAGCAAAAATGAACATGCACCCAGCCACGATGTAAAGCCTGTTCATTATATTTTTCCCTTCAATTGCCATGGGTTGATTATTGTTTAATCTGGAACTCTATACGTTAATTTCTATTTGCCAATTTAATGCCCTGTCGCTTTTCCTCCTTTGGCAGCTTGTTACTGATCAAAATTCGCTTTGGTGGCGTGGAGGAAGGACGCAGATCCTTGCTCGCCATAGTTGTAATTATTCGACTCTCCATTCGGGACTGCATCAATCGCATTCGTATATCAACATACTCGCTCTTGAGCTCTTTGACCTCGTTGTTGAGCTTTGAAATTTGGTGCACTTTCTTATCGGCCGAATGGGAACTGCCAATCATGATCAAAGCCAAAAAAGACAAAAAAACAATAAAACGCCAATTCTTTAGCGCATCCTCACTTACCAAAAACCTTCCTTTGATAATGTTGTAAAATCCTTCTTTCATTTCGATCCGTTTATAGGTTGAATCCGACTATATTTTTTCCGCAATCCGAAGTTTTGCACTTCGCGCACGGTTGTTCTCCTTTACCTCTTCCTCGGAAGGGATTATAAACTTGCCAACTGCTTTAAAGGGCACTTCCACATTCCCGAAAATATCTTTTTCGGGTTCTCCCTCAAACATTCCATTTCGAATGAAGCGCTTAACCAATCGGTCCTCCAAAGAATGGTAACTTATCAAACTGATGCGTCCTCCTGACTCTAAGACGTCCTGGGTCTGCAACAAAAACTCCTTCAATGCTGCAAGCTCCTGGTTCACCTCAATTCGAATGGCTTGGTAAATTTTGGCCAGAATCTTGTTTTCCTTGTGCGCGGGCAGGAACCTTCCCAATGCTTTTTTAAGCTGTGAACTTGTTTTTATTTTTTCTATATTTCTTGCCTCAACAATAACCCGGGCCATTCCGGCAGCGCTTCGAAGTTCTCCATATTCTGAAAACACGTCCTTTAGCTGTTTTTCCTCGTATTTGTTTATTACAGTATATGCTGAAAAATTGCTCTCTTGGTCCATTCGCATATCCAGATCCGCTTCAAACCGTGTTGAAAAGCCTCTTTCAGCAACATCAAATTGGTGCGAGGAAACACCAAAATCGCCCAGAATGCCATCCACCGTTTTAAACCCATGGAACCGCAAAAACCGTTGCATCAATCTAAAATTTTGATTTATCAACAAAAATCGGGAGTCTTCAATAGTGTTTACCAGTGCGTCCCTGTCCTGGTCAAACGCAACGAGTTTTCCCTTTGGGCCCAACCGTCTTAATATCTCTTTGGAATGGCCACCCCCACCGAAAGTGACATCCACATAAACCCCATCGGGCTTAATGCTCAGGCCGTCAACCGACTCTTTTAGCAACACTGGATTATGATATTCCATCGCCAATATTATTTTCATTGCCCATAACCTCTTCCGCCAATTCGGCAAAATCATTGGAGGCATCGTCAATGGCCTGTTCATATTTATCTTTGTCCCAAACCTCCACAATATTTATGGCAGAGGAAATGACGATCTCTTTATTGATCCCCGCAAATAAAAGCAAGTCTCTGGGAATCAGTAATCGCCCCGACGAATCCAACTCAACAGTCTTTACCCCAGCGGTAAACTTTCGTATAAAATCATTGTTTTTCCGGCTAAATCGATTGAGTTGACCAATTTTTACCATCAAAGAATCCCACTCCTTCATCGGATATATTTCCAGACACGGCTGAAACACTCCGCGCTTTACCACAAAGCCATCACCCATCACGGGAGCCAGCTGCTTTTTTAAGGGCGCAGGAACCATAAGTCGGCCTTTTGTATCCGCTTTACATTCGTATGTTCCTATGAGATTGAGCATTGCAAAAATTGGTCGATGCGTTTTTATAGACCCAAATATAAATAACTTTTCCCACTTTTTACCACTTTATACCACATTGTTGATAAGTTTTCCCACATGTTGATTATGGCAACATAGAACAAACCCTTTTTTAAAATGATTTTGATGAAATAAATTTGTTTACTTTTGTTTTTCTTAATTGCACCAACCAAGGATGTATAAGGACTTAAAAAAAGAAGGAAAATTTTCATATATAGAAATAGGCGAAGGCACCCCAATCATTGTCCTCCACGGCTTAATGGGAGGTTTGAGCAATTTTGATGGAGTGGTCGATTTTTTTCCGAAGAAAGGTTATAAAATCCTTATTCCAGAGCTTCCCCTTTACACAATGTCCCTGTTGAAAACCAACGTAAAGACCTTTGCAAAATACGTTTCCCAGTTCATCGACCATTTGAGTTATAATGAAGTCATTCTTTTGGGAAATTCCTTGGGAGGCCACATTGCGCTGCTTAGTACAAGGCTCTACCCAGAGAAAATAAAAGCCATGGTGATAACGGGAAGTTCTGGGCTTTATGAAAGTGCTATGGGCGAAAGCTATCCGAAGCGTGGCGATTACGACTATATCCGGCAAAAAGCGGAAAATGTATTTTACGATCCTGCAGTGGCAACCAAGAAAATTGTGGATGAAGTTTACCAAACCGTAAACGACAGAAACAAGCTTATCCGGACCCTCGCCATTGCAAAAAGTGCCATTCGCCACAATATGGCAAAAGATTTACCGAAAATGACCACCCCCACCTGTATTATTTGGGGTAAAAATGACAACGTAACTCCGCCCGAGGTGGCAACGGAGTTTGATGAACTTCTACCGGATTCAGATCTTTTCTGGATCGATAAATGTGGCCACGCGGCCATGATGGAACATCCTGATGAATTCAACAAAATTCTGTATGCTTGGTTGACCAAGAGAGGTTTTTAGTTTTTAGTTTCTGGTTCTGTTTATTGGGTTTCTGGTTTTTAGTTTCTGATTCGTTTTGAAAAAATTTTATTCGGGATAAGCCGAAAACAACCTACAACAGACAACCCACAACTTAGAGAAAATGCAAATAAAGTCGGCCGAATTTTTAATGAGCAATAGCAAGGTTGATAAATGTCCCAAGGACCGATTGCCCGAGTATGCCTTTATCGGCCGGAGCAATGTGGGAAAATCGTCGCTGATCAACATGTTGATGGATCGTAAAAATCTCGCCAAAACCTCTGGCAGACCGGGAAAGACACAGCTTATAAACCATTTTCTGATCAACAAAAACTGGTATCTCGTCGATTTGCCAGGCTATGGTTATGCACGCGTTTCCAAAAGCATCAAAAAGACATTTCAGAAATTTATAACGGATTATTTTCGGGAACGCGAGCAGATGGTCCTTGCCTTCGTTTTGGTGGATTGCCGTCACGAACCCCAACCGATAGATTTGGAATTTATGCAATGGATGGGCGAAAACGGGATTCCGTTCAATATTATTTTCACCAAAGCCGACAAATTAAAACCCCTAGCCCTGGAGCGCAACATCACGGTCTATACCGAAAAGATGTTGGAGACCTGGGAAGAAATGCCAAAATACTTCATCACCTCGGCAAGCAATTATATAGG
>CAZMDY010000101.1:0-7507 GCA_964565295.1 uncultured Aequorivita sp.
ATAATTTTATAAAATTGTCAACTTTTTATTGTTGATAAATTTTTATTACTCTGTATAACAATTGTTTATGGTTATAAATTGGCAACTTTATATTTTTAATTCTAAAATTAAATTTCATTTTCAGTATATTTACATACTTTAAAAAAACATTTTACCTTAACCCCAAACCATAGTAATCATGCCTGTTAAAACGATTGATTCTGCGCTCCAAACTTTTACGCCAGAGGAAGCTTTCCAAGCCTCTGTTGAATATTTTAAAGGAGACGACCTTGCTGCCCGAGTATGGGTAAACAAATATGCCCTGAAAGATTCTGATGGGAATATTTATGAAAAGACCCCCGACGATATGCACCGTCGAATTGCCCGTGAAATTGCACGTATCGAAGAACGCTATGCGAATCCATTGAGCGAAACGGAAATCTTTGAGGCCATCAAAGGTTTTAAATACATTGTGCCCCAAGGGAGTCCAATGGCAGGGATTGGAAACCCATATCAAATTGCTTCCCTTTCAAACTGTTTTGTAATCGGAAATGAAGGCAATTCAGACTCATACGGTGGGATTATGAAAATTGATCAGGAACAAGTGCAACTTATGAAACGCCGTGGTGGGGTGGGCCATGATCTTTCGCACATCCGTCCGAAAGGCTCTCCGGTAAAAAACTCTGCTTTGACCTCAACGGGAATTGTCCCTTTTATGGAACGCTATTCCAATTCAACTCGCGAGGTAGCGCAAGACGGTCGTCGAGGTGCGTTGATGCTATCCGTATCGGTAAACCATCCCGATTCCGAAGATTTCATCGACGCCAAAATGGAACAGGGGAAAGTGACCGGGGCAAATGTTTCCGTCCGGATCGACGATAAGTTTATGAACGCAGTAAAAGACGGAAAAAATTACCTCCAGAAATATCCAATTTTCAGCGAGAACCCAAAATATTCCAAGGAAATCGAAGCGCAAAACTTGTGGAAGAAAATAGTCCACAACGCCTGGAGGTCTGCCGAGCCTGGCATCCTGTTTTGGGATACAATAATAAGGGAATCGCTTCCCGATTGTTATGCCGATTTAGGCTACAAGACCGTGTCCACCAATCCGTGTGGAGAGATTCCACTCTGTCCTTATGATTCCTGTCGCCTTCTTGCAATCAACCTGTTTTCCTATGTTGATAAACCATTTACGAAAGAAGCTTCCTTCGACTTTCCTCTTTTTAAAAAGCACTTAAATATTGCCCAAAGAATTATGGACGATATTATTGATCTGGAACTTGAAAAAATAGATGCAATTATTGCCAAAATCGATGCGGATCCACAATCGGATGAGATAAAAGCCGTAGAAAAAAACCTATGGTTGAATATCCAAACCAAAGCCAAGGAAGGCCGTAGGACTGGAATCGGGATTACTGCAGAAGGAGATATGTTGGCTGCGTTAGGAATTAAGTACGGTAGTCCGGAAGGCATAGATTTTTCTGTCAAAATCCACAAAACACTGGCAATCGAAGCTTATCGGGCATCGGTAAACACCGCAAAAGAAAGAGGCGCCTTTACAATATTTGATTCAGAAAGGGAAAAGGACAACCCTTTTATTCTTAGATTAAAAGATGCCGATGAAAAATTATACTATGAAATGATGGAATACGGCCGTAGAAACATTGCCCTATTGACCATTGCACCTACCGGCACTACGAGTTTAATGACCCAAACCACCTCGGGCATTGAACCTGTGTTTTTGCCCGTGTACAAAAGAAGAAGAAAGGTAAACCCAAACGACAAGGATGTTCGTGTAGATTTTGTTGATGAAGTAGGCGATAGTTGGGAAGAATATGTGGTTTTCCATCATCGGTTCAAGGAATGGATGGAAGTCAATGGTATTGCGACCGATAAAAATTACAGTCAGGAAGAATTGAACAAAATTGTGCGAAAATCGCCATATTTCAAAGCCACCTCCAACGATGTGGACTGGATGAGCAAAGTGAAAATGCAGGGAGCAGTACAAAAATGGGTGGACCATTCAATTTCCGTGACCATCAACCTTCCACAGGATGCAACTGAGGAATTGGTAGGGAAATTATACATGGAAGCTTGGAAGGCTGGTTGCAAAGGAGTAACCGTATATCGGGATGGTTCGCGCTCGGGAGTTTTGATTTCTAATGAAGAAAAGGAAGATGACCAAGAGCACACACTTACAGCATTTCCCACCAAACGCCCTGAAATTCTCAATGCTGACGTTGTCCGCTTTCAAAACAGCAAAGACAAATGGATCGCATTTATTGGACTGATCGATGAAAAACCTTATGAAATTTTCACCGGACTTTCTGATGACGAAGACGGAATATTAATTCCGAGATGGGTAAACGAAGGCTACATCATCAAAAACAGAAATGAAGATGGCACCTCCCGTTATGATTTCCAATACGAAAACAAAAGAGGTTACAAAACCACTATTGAAGGTCTTTCACATAAATTCAATCCAGAGTTTTGGAATTATGCCAAATTAATTTCCAGCACACTTCGTCACGGAATGCCAATTGAAAAAGCCGTGGAACTCATAAACAGCCTCCAATTGGACAGTGAAAGCATCAATACCTGGAAAAACGGTGTAGCCCGAGCCTTGAAACGCTATGTAGCCGATGGAACAGAAGCGAAGAAACAAAAATGCGAAAACTGCAACAGCACATCACTTATTTATCAAGAAGGCTGTTTGACCTGTAAGGATTGTGGCTCCTCTAAATGTGGATAAATTGCTGATAGGTGACGAATGAAGGATAACGGGTTCCGATGAAGTGTCGATGAAAATCCAAATGTTTTATTTTGAAAAAACCTCACAGGTCTTGAAGACCTGTGAGGTTTATATATAAGATCAACTTCCGATTTAAAATTTCAGTAAATCGTTAACGGCGCGAACACCATCCGCACTTTTCCGGATATGATCTTTTTCGTTGTTGTTCAATTCTATTTCAACTATTTTCTCTATCCCATTTCGCCCTAAGATAACAGGCACTCCAAGGCAAATATCGGTCATCCCATATTCTCCATTTAGCATTACGGAACAGGGGAACATTTTTTTCTGGTCGCAGGCGATTGCCTGTACCATTGCTGAAACAGCGGCTCCTGGCGCATACCAGGCAGAAGTTCCCAAAAGTTTTGTAAGTGTTGCCCCACCCACTTTTGTGTCTTCCATCACTTGGCTCAACCTTTCTTCCGAAATAAAATTAGAAACCGGCACGCTATTTCTAGTGGCAAGGCGTGTCAATGGAACCATTCCCGTATCACTATGGCCCCCGATTACCATGCCATCCACATCGCTAATGGGTGCTCCCAAAGCTTCCGCTAAACGATATTTAAAACGTGCGCTGTCCAAGGCACCCCCCATTCCAATAATTCGATCTACTGGAAGGCCAGAGGCCTTATGGGCAAGATAGGCCATCGTATCCATCGGGTTGCTCACTATAATAAGAATAGTATTGGGCGAATGTTTAACAAGATTTGCGGAAACCTCCTTAACAATACCTGCATTTATTCCGATCAATTCTTCTCGGGTCATTCCAGGTTTACGTGGAATTCCGCTTGTAATAACACAAACATCACTATCGGAAGTTTTGGAATAATCATTGGTTACACCGGTAATTTTGGTGTCGAAACCATTTAATGAAGCGGTCTGCATCAAGTCCATTGCCTTTCCTTCGGCAAAACCTTCTTTGATGTCCAATAAAACTACTTCGCTTGCAAAATCCTTGATGGCGATGTATTCGGCACAACTTGCGCCCACAGCGCCTGCACCTATGACTGTTACTTTCATATTGTATATTGTTAAAAAATTTGGATTAAAAAATATTTCTTGTTTGAGCTTGAACACTTGGGATTATCAAAACAAGTGTTTTTGTTGAAATAATTACGACAAAAATACCAATAACTGTCCAGAACCATCAAAATAAGAAGAAAAATTCAATTGGCACTCATAGAAAAACCGACCGAGGGCAGTAAAGCACATTTTGCATTAAATTCCAAAATGCAATCCTGCGGAAACGTTGTTGAATTTTGCCAGATTATAATCCACATGCATTCCGAAGAAACCAAGTTTTAAACTGGTGCCTATGGTAGCTCGGACATCTGAAACCGTATTTTTGACCGTAAAGGGATCTTTAAATTCGTTTGTACTTTCGTTTAAAGGAATACCGTCAACAACCTTGTATGTTCCCAACACCTTAAAATCAGAATTTCCAGAAACATAGCCAATTCCACCATAGAAGTTGAGCACTTTCATTTTCGTAGAAGCCTGAACCTGAAATAACCAAGTGTTTAAGTTCAAATCAAAATGCTGATTGTTTCCTGTAACAATTTTGTAATTGGTAAAGTCAAAATTGCCCGCAACATTGGTATATGCCACTATTCCAGAAATGGCCACGGGAAAAATTTTTTCCGCTGGAAGCCAACTGGTAAATTCGTGTTGGAGCCCCACGCCGAACAAGCCTATTTCAATATCTTCCTGTTCAATTTTTGGAAAATATCTCAGTTTTACTTCGGTTCCTTTGAAAATCCCCACCCGACCTTGCAAGAAAGCGGTTGGCAAAATATTCATATCTACCGAGGCCAGGCCCTGAGGCAATTCAAATTCAACTTCAGCTACAAAATCCCCATTCTGGACGACTGAATAGACCAAAATTTCAGGATCGTTTTCGCCAAATGCAGTTGCAACCTCTTTTATCGTGCTGCCATCGCGAAAATTCAGGTTGTTATAATCAGCGGTATTCACTGTAAAGGATCTATGTTTATCACTGACAAAAGCGGCATTTCCTATTATTGAAATTTCGAATCGCAAGGGTTTTTTCACTTCGGCCGATTGTATCCACCCGTTTGCCATACTGTGCATCATTCCCTCGGTGCCAGGGCTAATGTACCCTTCAGCAAAACGCTGTGCATCTTCTATACCCGCAGCCATTAAATCTTCCAAATGATTCTGTGAATAGGCGGAAATACTGGCCAATAGTCCAAAAACCAGAAATAAGTTTTTCATAATGTCATATATTTTTGTTCATAAATTAAGCGAAGCTGCGGCTTTTAGTTTTGAACATAATTTATATTAGGTATGCTTTAAACTTTCAATCGATTAAGCATCGATATGCGCATAGACCGCATTCTTCTCAATAAACTCTCGGCGGGGTGGTACTTCATCACCCATAAGCATGGAGAAAATTCTATCTGCTTCCGTGCCGCTATCTATTGTTACCTGTCTCAACGTTCGGTTTTCAGGATTCATGGTTGTGTCCCATAATTGTTCTGCGTTCATTTCTCCCAAACCTTTGTACCGTTGAATACTTGCCCCTCCTCCCATTTCTTGGTTCATCTCATCACGCTCTTTCTCACTCCAGGCATATACTTTTTTGGCTCCTTTTTTCAAAAGATACAAAGGCGGGGTTGCAATATACACGCACCCTGCTTCAATTAGCTCTTTCATATAACGATAGAAAAAGGTAAGGATCAATGTTGCGATGTGGCTACCATCCACATCCGCATCACACATAATGACCACTTTGTGATATCGCAATTTATCTAAGTTCAATGCCTTGCTGTCTTCTTCGGTACCAATGGTAACTCCCAAGGCAGTGTAGATATTCCTGATTTCTTCATTTTCGAAGACTTTGTGCTGCATTGCTTTTTCGACATTGAGGATTTTTCCCCGTAAGGGAAGAATAGCCTGAAAATTTCTGTCACGACCCTGTTTTGCCGTACCTCCCGCCGAATCTCCCTCTACAAGGAATACTTCACATTTTGTAGGATCCTGTTCTGAACAGTCGGATAGTTTACCAGGCAGTCCGCCCCCGCTCATGACTGTTTTGCGCTGCACCATCTCCCTCGCTTTTCGGGCTGCGTGGCGAGCCTGCGCTGCCAAAATCACCTTTTGAACGATGATTTTCGCATCATTTGGATGCTCTTCCAAATAATTTTCGAGCATTTCGGAAACCGCTTGGCTCACGGCGGCAGTGACCTCTCGGTTTCCCAGTTTGGTTTTGGTTTGTCCTTCAAACTGTGGTTCTTGTACTTTTACTGAAATAATGGCCGTAAGCCCTTCTCGGAAATCATCTCCCGCAATTTCAAATTTCAGTTTATCCAACATCCCGGATGCATCGGCGTATTTTTTCAAAGTCCGCGTCAGGCCTGCCCTGAATCCTGAAAGATGCGTACCTCCTTCGTGTGTGTTGATATTGTTTACGTATGAATGAAGATTTTCATTGAAGGAAGTGTTATAGACCATAGCCACTTCTACTGGAATGTCGTTCTTTTCCCCTTCAATGGAAATGACGTCAGCAATAATGGATTCTCTGTTCCCATCCAAAAACCGGATAAACTCCTTCAATCCCTCATCACTATAGAATTTTTCGCTTTTGGCTTTCCCATTTTCATCGGTTCGGCGTTTGTCTGTCAAATAGATCGCAATCCCTTTGTTCAAAAATGAAAGTTCGCGCAACCTACTTGCAAGGGTGTCATAATTATATTCGGTGGATTGATGGAATATTTGTTCGTCTGGCCTAAAAGTAACAATGGTTCCACGGTCTTCGGTTTCTCCAATGGACTTTACGGGATACATTGCTTTTCCGAATTCATATTCTTGTTGCCAAATTTTTCCATCCCGGTGAACGGTGGCGATCAAATGTTCCGACAGTGCATTTACTACAGAAACCCCCACCCCATGCAATCCTCCGGAAACCTTATAGGAATCTTTGTCGAATTTTCCTCCGGCTCCAATTTTGGTCATTACTACTTGAAGGGCCGAAACACCTTCTTTTTTATGGAGGTCCACAGGAATTCCCCGACCATTGTCCTTTACGGTAATTGAATCATCTTCATTTATCCAAACCTCAATGGTGTCGCAATGTCCGGCCATGGCCTCATCGATAGAGTTGTCGATCACCTCATACACCAAGTGGTGTAGGCCCCGCACCCCAATGTCTCCAATATACATCGAAGGACGCATGCGTACGTGCTCCATTCCCTCCAAAGCCTGGATTTGATCAGCACCATAATTGTTTTTATTCTGCTCTTCGCCCATATTATATTTTTGTGAAATTTTAAGTTTTGCTCTAATCTACAAATATAACGAAATCCCTAATGAAATTGAGGGTTTTACCTATTATAAACAGTTTAAGTTATTAACAAATCCTTGTGGAAAATTATAGCTGGTCTCCTCCGTTGGATAGCGAACATGTATTCATATTTCCTTCAGAAACAAGTTTTTGGTCGCTATGGAATATTCAGATATTTATGGGTTTGAAGCGAAACTTTCCATTGAGGGTTTTGCATTACGTAATCAACAATAAGAGGCATCATTTTCTCGCGTTTGCTCCATTCTGGCTGCAAATATAACAAGCAGTCAGAATTGACCTTTGCAGCCTGCTCCTCAGCAAACCGGAAATCGTCCTTGTTGAAAATGATCATTTTGAGTTCATGTGCTTTCTGATAGATAGGATCAGTGGGCAGTTTCATTTTTTTTGGCGAAAGACATATCCAGTCCCAATTT
>CAZMDY010000102.1:0-7485 GCA_964565295.1 uncultured Aequorivita sp.
CGAAATAAATGATATTGCCAAGGAAATGGATGTTGATCTTATCGTGATGGGATCACACGGAACCACTGGAATGAGAGAGGTGTTTGTAGGAAGCAATACCGAAAAGGTTGTCCGTACTTCAGATATCCCTGTTCTGGTCATCAAACATCGTTCTGAAAATTTCAACCCGAGATTAGGGGTCTTTGCCTGTGATTTTTTGCCAAATTCAACTGGACCGTTCCGGAGGGCCAAACGCCTTTTTGAGATGTTCGGCATTGAAATGCAATTATTGTATGTAAACCTTGCTGGAGATTTTAGAAGCACTCGTGAAATTGAGAAGCGAATTCTAAAATTTTTGACCGATGCCAATGATCCCAACCCGCTCCAATCCTTGAACAGTGTGGTTCAGTACAACGATTATTCGGTGGAATCGGGAATATTTGCATACAGCCAAGTGGCTAATGCCGATATTATTGCTTTGCCTACTCAGGGACGACAAGGCTTGGCACATTTTTTCTCCGGAAGTATAGGAGAGGATGTGGTAAACCATTCCGATTTGCCCGTAATGACCTTTAGAGTGTAGATACCTTTTTCAGATCAATTAAAAAAGCAGGGATTATTCCCTGCTTTGCTTTTTAGGGAAAGGCGTTGAGTGCTATCTCTACCATTTTTGAAAAACTTCCCTCTCGTTCCTCAGCAGTGGTTTCCTCACCGGTTATAAGGGAATCCGAAATGGTGAGTATGGCCAAGGCCTTAACTTTGAATTTCGCTGCAATGGTATAGATTCCGGCAGTTTCCATTTCAACGCACAACACGCCAAAATCTGACCATTTTTTATAGATTTCGAATTTATCCTCGTAAAACTGATCGCTTGATAGCACGTTCCCGGCTTTAATGGGTATATTATTTTGTTTCGAATAGTTCACTGCCTTCATAAATAATTCAAAATCGGCGGTAGGAGCGTAGTCACTGTTCACAAACCGGATATTGTTGATGTTGGAAGTGGAGGAAGCCGCCATGGCTATTACAACATCCCGAATTTTTATGTCTTTCTGATAGCTTCCTGCAGAACCCACCCTAATAAGGTTCTTTACTCCATATTCATTGATGAGTTCGTGGCAGTAAATCAACGCCGATGGAATTCCCATTCCAGTGCCTTGGACCGAAACAGGCTTTCCTTTAAAAGTGCCCGTATAGCCCAACATTCCTCGAACGTTGTTGTAGCATTTTGGATTGTCGAGAAAGTTTTCGGCGATCCATTTGGCCCGCAGCGGATCGCCGGGAAGTAAGATTGATTCTGCTATTTCGCCTTTTTCGGCCTCAATATGTGTGCTCATTCTGCAATGATTTTAATTAGAAATAATAGCTACTCCAGAGGAGGTGCCAATTCTCGAAACTCCTAATCTGATATATTCTTTTGCCGAAGCTAAGGTTTTTATTCCACCTGAAGCCTTTATTTTGACGGAATCGCCAACAGCTTTCTTTATTAGTTTTAGGGAATGTTCAGTAGCGCCGTGGGAGCCAAATCCTGTTGATGTTTTGACGAAATCCGCTCCCGAATTGGCAACAATTTTACTGGCGGCCGAAATTTCATCGTCAGAAAGAGAACAAACCTCAATGATCACTTTTAAGACTTTGGACCCAATGGCTTCTTTTATTAGCTTTAGTTCTGTGGAAATAGCCGTATCCCATCCGCTTTTTAAAAATCCAAGATTCATGACCATATCAATCTCATCCGCGCCATTTTCGATGCAGTGCATAGCTTCCTGTTTTTTAGTTTCCGTGGACGAAGCGCCCAGTGGAAACCCAATGACAGTGGCTATCTTCACGTCCGTTCCCAGAAGTTCTTTTTTCGCCAAGGGAATATAACAGGGATTGATGCAGACCGCAAAAAACCTATGCATCTTGGCTTCATCACAAAGTTGCAAAACAGCGGATTCCGTGGCCGTGGCTTTCAGTAATGTGTGGTCAATAAATCGGTTGAGGTCCATAGAGATGCTATTTGTTACGGTATTGGTATTAAACAATGAATATGGAATTCTTTTTCATTTTTTCAATCTTTTGAAGAATAGTTGCAAGAAAACATCTTGACAATTCAATCAAGCAATGGGTTTTTCTTGTGCTGCCGCAAAACGGGCATCAATAGTTCCAATGGTATCTCTATTGAATAAGTTCCGGTGTAGGACGGACAGATAACGCAATCGTCAAAATAATACTCTACAACATAATCATTGATCAGAAAATTGTTCTTTGCACTAAAAAAATCATCGGCCGAGAGAGTCCAACAGTCATAATAGAGGTCGCCACTATTGATTTTTTCTAGAAGAAGGGCGTTCAATATATTTCGCAGTTCTTCTTCAGAACCAGTGTTGAAAAAATCCTCATAATCCATAAAAGCGGTCCCTTCCAAATCAAAGTTCAATGTTTCAAAAGTGTAGGTGGGGTGAACCGTTCCAGGATAATGGTTTTCTTTGTAAAAAAGAACACTTATTAATCTATCATTCAAATTGTGGATTTTATATTCTACAATCCTTTTTTGTGAAACACTCTGGATCCCCAAGGAGTCACAAAGTCTTTTTTCTTCCAATAATTGATTTTCAATGGATTTGGTGTCCAAATAGCGC
The DNA here is from genome assembly GCA_964565295.1 of uncultured Aequorivita sp. Classification (GTDB taxonomy): domain Bacteria; phylum Bacteroidota; class Bacteroidia; order Flavobacteriales; family Flavobacteriaceae; genus Aequorivita. The sequence continues at coordinate 2,604 of CAZMDY010000102.1, forward strand.
TTTTCAATAAACTCATTGAAAACAGCATAGTTTGGATTGACTTCCTCATTTAAGTATGGATACTCAAGATCAATGGTGAACAGTTCATTTTTCTTAAAAAAAGCTTTAGAAACGACCAGATCCTCCAATTCATCCTTATTGTCTTTTTTCTCAAGAAGCTCCCCGCGTTTTAGATTGAGGTTCCTTTCTTGTTTTTCAAGATTCCTTTCTGTAACCCGAATGGAGTCTTGGTTTTCAAAAGTCATTTGTGGCGTTGGAGAATCAATTCCATCTTTTTTAGAGTCATTTTTGCATCCGAGGATGGCAAACAGAAAAAACAGGGGCAGTAAGTTTTTCAAGATAAAGGATATTAGAACACAAACTTAGCAAAACAAAGTAAAGGTAGACCGGATCCTTATGTTTTGGTTATTTTTTTGACAAAATGTTTTTCAGTTTAGCCAACATAATGAGCTCACTTTTGTTTTTTCCGGCAAAGGCACTTGCAATAGCATTTGCTGTATCCCAAATTAGTTTTTTGCGTTCGTCATTGAAAAGAGCTTGGTTTTCGGCATAATAATCTGAAAAACTGTCAAAACAATCGTTGGCGTCCAACTCTTCATAATCGAACCAATCAAAAACGATTTCAATCTGATAGGCAGCATCGGTTTGGAACGGATCCACATAATCGTCCAGATCTTTCCATTTTTCTGTCACTGTTTTTTGCAATTCTTTATATTCTGCTTCGTCGACTACATTATCTGCGGCAGCAATGGCATAAAAAAGTTCGCCGATTTTTTGATAAAACAGTAATTGTGGTTTTTCTTCCATATCCTTGATTCTTTAATGTGGCATAATTGCAACAGGGTAAAATTATTATGTTTTCTGGGAATATCTTATGATAAAAATCAGTTCAAATGGAACGTTTTAAATCTGTATTTTTGAAACGTGAAAGTTTTAGAAGAAAAAAAGGACAGCATATTCAGGATTTTGTCTGAAGCCATTTCGGAAGGCGTTGTGATTGTGAACCAATCCCAGGACATAGTCACCTCAAACGATGCTGCCAACAAAATGTTCGGATATGCCCCGGGTGAGCTTTTAGGAAAAAACTTGAATATCCTGATTCCGGTTGAATATCATAGGAGCCATACTGATTACGCCTCCGAATATTTAAAAAAGAGCGAACCACGCGTAATGGGCCACGGCAGGGACCTGTTCGCCCTTCGGAAGGACGGCACCACATTTCCCGTAGAGGCAGCGCTAAACCCATTTATTGTCAATGATTCCAGATATGTGATTGCATTGATAACCGATATCACCGTGCGCAAACAACAGGAGTTGGAGATTATTGAGCTCAACGCCCAATTGGAACAACGAATCGAAATGCGTACCGAAGCGCTTCAAAAAAGCGTGAGCAAACTGGAAGCGGAGATTTCACGGCGGAAAAGAGCAGAACACAAAATTTCTGAATCCTTGCGAAAGGAGCGGGAATTGGGAGAATTGAAAACAAAATTTCTTTCTTTGGTCTCGCACGAATTCAAAACACCATTGAGCGGGATTCTAACCTCCGCAACTTTATTGTCGAAGTACACAAAGCCCGAGGAACAGGACAGGCGCAACAAGCACATCAAAACTATCAAAAGCAAGGTAAAATACCTCAACAATATATTGAACGACTTCCTGTCCATAGAGCGTATCGAATCGGGAAAGGCAACCTATAAGTTCGAAACCTTTCCCTTGAGCAAGGTGGTCAATGAGGTGATTTATAGTGCAAATATGTTATTGAAAGAAGGACAACGTATAAGCTATCCAGAAAATATTGACGACATAAACGTGCATTTTGATGAGAAAATCCTTGAACTTTCCTTAAACAACCTTATCAATAACGCCATAAAATACTCTTCTGAATTATCTTTGGTCGATGTGGCCGTCTCGCAGACCGATGAATTTCTTTCAATAGCCATAAAGGATGAAGGAATTGGCATTCCCGAAAAGGATCAAAAGTTTATATTCAACCGATATTTTAGAGCTGAAAACGCTTTATTGGACCAAGGCACTGGTATTGGTTTGAACATTGTAAAAAGCCATATAGAAAGCCTTGGCGGAAGGATTACCTTTGAAAGTAAAGAAGGTGAAGGAAGTATTTTTACTATTTTTATACCCATAATAAACAAAATCAGTTAGATGAAAACAATATTGTTGATCGAAGACGATACCGCCTTGCGCGAAAACACAGCGGAACTATTAGAACTTTCTGGTTTTCGGGTTGTTACTGCCCCAAATGGAAAAGTTGGGATTGAAAAAGCAAGGCAGGAATTGCCCAACATAATTATCTGTGATATTATGATGCCCGAAATCGATGGATATGGGGTTCTAAAAGCGATGGGGGAGCGAACAGAAACCAGCCATATCCCATTCATCTTCCTCTCTGCAAAGACCGAGCACAAGGAAGTAAGAAAAGGAATGGACCTCGGAGCCGATGATTACCTTACAAAGCCTTTTGATGAAGAAGAACTGATAAGCGCAGTGGAAAGCCGATTGGCCAAAGCCAGTATTCTGAACAATCGTAAAAAAACGGATGTAGAAATGCCACTGAATTTACATCAGTTGAAAAATCTATTTTGTGATGAAGGCGAAGAATCAGCCTATAAAAAAGGAGAGGTCATTTATCAAAAAGGAGATCATTCAAACAAGCTGTATCTTATTTTACGGGGCGTTGTAAAAACACATAAAATGGACGATAACGCCAAGGAGCTTATAACTGGACTTTATAGACCCGACGATTTTTTGGGGCTTACCACTTTTGATGAGAACATCCGTTATTCCGAAACGGCCACGGCAGTTGAAGACACTGAGATCGTAGGGATTTCAAAAAAATATCTTTTGGAAATACTTCAGGACAACCAAAACGTTTCAATAGCCCTGATGAATCTGCTTACCGATAATCTTTCTTCTTTAAAAGAGCAACTATTGCAGATGGCATATAGCTCAGTACGAAAAAAAACCGCATCCACAATCCTTCAATTTTTGGAAGTTTTGAACAAAAAACCAAACTTTCCTATTCGGATATCGCGCGCAGATTTAGCCACTACCGCCGGAATTGCGACCGAAAGCCTGATCCGGACCTTGTCCGATTTCAAAAAAGACGGATTGATTGAGATTGAGGGCAGAAACATCCACGTTCTCGACACAGAAGGATTGCGGAGCATGAACTGATGCAATCTAAGCCAGTTTTGAATGCTGCTTCTAAGACTAAATGTGATTTATGTCATTTTGTGAATGGGGGGATACCGATAGATTTGTCCTTTAATTTTTAATGGATTGACCTTACCGGCATTTTTATTTGATTATCAGCCAAGAACTAATAGTTCGTTCGCAATAATATTTCAACTCATTCTATAATGAAGAACATTCTGATTCCGACGGATTTTTCGGAGAATGCACATAGCGCCATGCGGTATGCACTGGATTATTTTGCCACTGTTCCAGCGAATTTTTTTATTCTTCATGTGTCCCACAACAGTCAGTTGTTTGAAGCTGGGATGTCCAATTCTTATATTGGTTCTTCAGGTGATGACAAAAGGAGCGTTAGATCCTTTTCTTTTTTGGAAAAGGAGGTGGGATATTGCCGCACGCGGACAGAAAACCCTAATCATAACTTTTATAAGTTATATGAAGAAATGTTTTTGGTTGAAGCCATCCGGAAACAAATCACCGAATATGGAATTGATATCATTGTGATGGGCACAAAAGGTGATTCGGAATCAAACCTGGACGAAATGGGAAGCTGTACCTATGAAGTGATCACTAAGGTAAAATGCCCCATAATGGTAATTCCTGAAAATGCCAAGTTCAATGGAATCAAGAATATGGCATTTGTTACTGATTATAATTCCATATATCGGCACAGAGTTATAGACACGCTTTCCTCTCTTTTAATGATGCATAATTCACCTTTACGGGTGCTTCACATCCGGTCGAAAAATTCTAAACTTACACCTTCCCAAATTGATAATAAGGGATATTTACATTATTCGTTTAGGGAAATGAAACACAGTTTTCATTTTATGGAAAACGTCAATCTTGAACCTGGAATACAGGATTTTGTTGACACTTGGGATATTAGCTTGGTCGCTATCGCTGCCAAGAACCTAAATTTTATCCAACGATTGATGTTGCGTCCCAATTTCGAGACCATTACATACCACACCAATATTCCTTTTCTCGTAATTCACGAATAAAAAATCAACTTGAAAAAAAGAGGGCTTTAACTCTAAGAAATATAATTCCATATATTTCGATATTTAACCAGCTGTGCATAGGTGTTTTTTATAGGAATATTATCTTCAGAAGAAAGATTTTGGTCGGCTTTTAGGGTTTTCATTGCATAACTTCGAGCAATCTTTAAAATTTCGCTATCCTTGATAATATCGGCAATGCGAAGATTTAACACCCCACTTTGCTGTGTGCCCATTAAATCTCCAGGCCCTCTTAACTTCAGATCCACTTCTGCGATCTCAAACCCGTCTGTGGTGCGCACCATTGTTTCCAATCGGGTTTTGGCATCGGCGGAAAGTTTGTGGCCGGTCATCAGGATACAATAGCTCTGTTCAGCGCCACGCCCAACCCTTCCACGAAGTTGGTGCAATTGCGACAATCCAAAGCGTTCGGCACTTTCAATAATCATTACGCTGGCGTTGGGAACATTTACGCCAACTTCAATAACCGTTGTTGCAACCATAATTTGTGTTTCGCCTTTTATAAAACGGTTCATTTCATATTCCTTATCGGCAGATTTCATTTGCCCATGAACGATTGAAACTTGATACTTTGGCAAAGGAAATTCGCGCACAATACTTTCATATCCATCCATCAAATCTTTGTAATCCATGGTCTCACTTTCCTG
>CAZMDY010000103.1:0-7407 GCA_964565295.1 uncultured Aequorivita sp.
CAAAAAATGTATCATAAGCTGTTTTGGGATCCACATGCCAATGTGTTTCTGGCGGAAAGTCCCGTAAAAATGCCTTTATTTTCTTTGAAACGACCATTCCGCCAAAGGTTAACAATATGTCTGGCTGCAGCAATCGAAAATCATTATCATTCAACGGAGCAATTAACTGGTCTATTGAATTAATGAAATTGGGATGGTGAAGGTTCGATGTAGTTTCAGTCAAAACCAGAACGCTTCCATCCTTTGCGAGTTTTTTCACAAAGCGAGCTTCGACTGAATTTGGAAAAAGTGAACCGACGAGCACCATTTTTCGCGGGCTGTTATTCCATTTTTCTTTAAAGGAGGTCAAATCTTTCTCAATCACCTGGTCAGCAATTCTGGGCGGAACATTTTGTGGCCAGACTTTCTGTTGGTTCTCTGTTTTATAAAGTGGTTCTGAAAACGGAACGTTGATATGGACTGGGCCATTGAGTTCAAAGGCGGTGTTTAACGCAATATTTATTTCGGTCTCATTAAAAACCTGAAAATCAACTCCTTCTTTACAATTTGCACTATAAAGAATATGATTTTTAAATACTTCTTCCTGCCGAATGGTCTGCCCATCACCGATATCAATAAAATCGGAGGGTCTGTCCGCGGAAATTACAACCAAGGGAATGTCGCTATAATAGGCCTCGGCTATGGCTGGATAATAATTGAGCAAGGCAGATCCTGATGTGCATACAACAGCAACAGGTTTTTTTAATTGTTGGGCCATTCCCATTGCGAAAAAGGCAGCACTGCGCTCATCGACCACACTGAAACATTTAAATGATGAGTTTTCAGCAAATCCAATGGTCAATGGTGCATTACGAGAACCTGGAGAGATTACAATATGCTCAATTCCTTTATCCAAGCATAGTTGGACCATTGTTTGGGAGAGCAGTTTGGAAGAAAATTTCATAAGTGCAAATGTACGAAGACTTCAAGGTTTTTATAACATGGGTTCCAACACTTGTAGCATCGTTTGCATTTTATTTTGGGTTTCCACCCACTCCTCTGCCGGGTCAGAATCTACCGTTATTCCACCTCCCATGAAAATTGATGCTTTTCCATTTTGAATTTTCATACATCTTAGATTTACCATTAATGTCGCAGTTCTTCCATCGTCCTCAATGGGCCCGAGAAATCCGGTGTAAAATTCCCTATCATAATTTTCATTGTGAAAAATAAAATTCTTTGCAAATTCTTTGGGGGTACCACAAACGGCCGGAGTTGGGTGCAGTATATCGGCGAGCTTGGAGAGTGAGCCTTCCACAGTTGACAACATACCGGAAATATCCGTGCGAAGATGAACCAAATTCCCGGCACGGTGGTTATGCGTTTCAGAAACGTTAATATCCTGCACAATATCTGTTAGGTTTTCAAGGATTGCCTGTGTAACAAAATGTTGTTCCGCAAGTTCCTTTTCCCTCCATTTTATCGGTTCGGCACTATAGGGTTTGGTGCCAGCCAAAGCCATTGTCCTAAATTGGTTATTTCTTATTTCTACAAGAGTTTCTGGGGTTGCCCCACACCAAATTCCGGTTTTTGGGTGGAACCAAACATATCGAAATGCAGATGGATAGGCGGAAAACATTCGCTCGATCAAAATTTCAATGGAAAAGTTGTCCATCTTAAAATCTTTACGGCGAGAAACAACTATTTTTTCGGCCTGACCTTGCTTTATGGCTTCAATCGTTTTTTGGGTCAAACTTTCATGAAATATTAGATCGCTTTCAGGTTCTGAAAATTCCACTTGATCTTTTGCCAATTCTGAAAATTTCATTGCTGACTGAATGGTTTCAGAATCATCTTCGGGAATTAAAAGATTCAGGTTATTATCAAAAAATTGATGCATTACAAACCCATTCCTGCTTAAGTTTTCATCTTTATATAATTCATCATTGTTTTGAAAAAATGCTTTCACCACTTCGCCGTTGGCCAAAGAAAACACGACAAAGGGCAGTTTTTTATCGGATTGCAACAAAACCCGTTCTATAAGTGCCGAATAGTCCATCAATTTATTTTTGATAAGGCGATTGTGGTAAGTTTTATCAAAGAAACCAATTCGCCTGTTTCATTTGTAATTTTTATTTGCCACAGTTGTATGGTACGCCCTTTGTGCATCAGGTTTGCTTTGGCATACACATAACCTTTGGTGACACTTTTTACATGATTTGCCGCAATTTCGATTCCGCGGATGGCGCTGTTTTTAGAATCCATAAAAATAAAGGCTGCAGCACTGCCCACACTTTCTGCCAAGGCCACTGAGGCACCACCGTGAAGGACTCCATCTGGTTGATGAATCCTTGGTGTGACTGGCATGCGCGCCTCCAAAAAATCATCGCCCACATCAGTAAATTCCATTTCCAAGGTTTCCATTAGCGTGTTCTTGCACATTTTATTGCAAGCATCGAGAATTTCTGTTTTGGTCATTTTTGCGATTTCTATTTTCTGTAAAAATACGAATTGGAATCAAGAAAACGCAGGTTGGGAACGAGCTCTTTGGAAAGGTACCACTTCGGGCTAAAAAAATGACCGTCCCAATTTATAGAATTGAGACGGCTACTTTTTAATTCTGTAAAATAATTCGTGTTTTATCCTTCAATTTGTGTTTGCATCGAAAAGAATGAATAAAAATTAAAATCTAAACCCTGCGGAAACGCCTACCATCGTTTCCTTTCCACCCCGAGCAGGCATAAAAGCAAAATCTAACCCCGTTGCGAATTTTTTGTATCTAAATTTGACTTCAGGATTGACTAAAATAGCAGATGTGGTACCCTCTGAATATCTTTCATTTCCAGAGCCATCATATTCGAGATATTCTCCCTCCAGATCGAAAGTTACGTTATATCCCAAATTAAGTCCCGCTTCCAGCCCCATTTTCTCTGTGAATTTCATAGTTCCAACAAAACCAACATTTACAGGGGCGAGAGTAATATAACCAGTATCATAACCTCCATAGAAACCGACTCTTCCCCAAATGGCCTGAACTCCCAATCGAAAAGTGTCATGCGAACCAAAATTCCATCTGTTTCCAATGCGAACCGCAACACCGGTCAAGTTCCCTATACTTAAAATTCCATCCAAAAGGAAACCATTTTTGAAAAGGTAGTCCACTTTGACGTCTTCCTTTACAGGAGAATACCTTGATTCTGACCCCCCCGTAATTTGAGCATTCGAGGTTAATGTAAAAACACCAACAAACAATAACGATAATAATAATGATTTTTTCATCTTTAAAAATATTTAGGTTAATTAAGTTTAATACGCGTTTACTTTCCATATATTGAACTTCCCAGCTTCATTTCCTCTTTGAGAAAGGAAGAAAATGGAATTCCCATCAGGTGACCATTGAGGAGAGACATCATTACCCTCATGAAATGTAAGTTGTTTTAAACCTGTTCCATCTATATTGAACATGTACAAATCCAGGTTTTGGGTTCTATTGCTTTCTTTTTCGGTACTTCCAACACAGATTATTTTCTGACCATCGGGCGAAATGGCTGGACTTGAAAAACCCTTTACTGGATCGCTCATTATTTGGGTTTCTGTTCCCTTTGTCAGGTCTATGGTCCAAATTTCACCTCTACTTCCATCTTTGCTGTTTCTCGTAACGACAAGAAATTTGCCCGAAGGATCCATAACGGGCGTAAACCCTTCTGAATACTGTGTTTGTAGTGCTGTCGTCAAGTTTACGCTCCAAACATAAAATCGTCCAAGCTCCTCTTTTGTAAAGAATAACATCTCCCCCTCCTTTGAAAAAGAAGGGCCGAGCTCATTTGCAGTGGTTGCCACGATTTGTTGAACGGCAGCTCCTTCATCAGCGTTTATCAAATAAACATTTTGATCGTTTCCCTTAGCCGCTGTAAACGCAATAGATTTTCCATCTGGAGAAAAGTTCATGTCATTTATATTCCGGTTAAATGTTCGTTGCACGACTGCTTTTCCACCTGAAATATTCTTTATGTATAGATTGGTGAAATTGTTCCCTGAGGCGATATATGCAAGCTTTTCACCGTTGGGAGAAATAGAAATTAGGGGAGCCGCATACCATAACAATTTGCCGTTTTCATTCAAGACCGTAAGCGGTCCCATTACATTTTCATGCTCTTCCGTATATTTTACAAAGCGCATTCCACCTTCTTCAGGAACAGATACCACCTTATAATCAACTCCTTGTGCTGGCCCACAACTATATAGAAAGACGAAGAAGAACAGTACGATACTATAAAGGATTGCTTTGTTCATTTTGTACCAATCGTCTTTAAACATTGATTTTATGGCATTGCCATTCTGGTTTTTATTATCATTTGATGCGAGGTTTTTAATGATTTTTTGTTTCATAACTTTTTGGTTTTTAAATAGTGGTTTAAAGTTGGATTATTAAGGAAACCTGGCCTTAAAAAACGGACACGGCTTAATTAAAGACATCAACACATCAAAATTATAGACAAGGTAGCCGTCAAAAAATACCCCTTACAGGGTATATTTCGCAATAAAATATCTTTAAAATTGAAAAACTAAGTATTCAGAAAGCTAGGATAGAAGACCCCATAATTAAAAGGGATAGGAACGCAGGGCCAATTCCAATATTCCCTAATTTACGTGTACTTCTTTTTTCATTTAAAGAATATGGTATTTTTTATTAGTGGGTTACTTTTGCAAAACACAAAAACACAACCCGGTAAAATGAACAGCGAAAAACCAGTGCTCTACACCACATCTAACAGTTATTCCACACTTAATTCCTTTACCCCCAAAACAAAAAACGTTTGGATTGTTTTTCATGGAATGGGATATTTGAGCAGATATTTCATCCGATATTTTTCAGATTTAGATCCTGAGGAAAATTATATCATCGCGCCTCAAGCTCCATCAAAATACTATCAGAACAAGACCTTCAACCGTGTTGGCGCTTCGTGGCTTACTAAAGAAAACACAACAGCTGAAACTGAAAACATTCTTCGATATATTGACGCCATTTATGAAAAAGAAATCCAAGAAAGGGACGCAAATCTAATTGTTTTGGGATACTCACAAGGAGTATCCATTGCTGCTCGATGGGTGGCAAGAAGAAAAATACAATGTGGGATGTTGATTCTGCATTCCGGAGGAATTCCAAATGAACTTAAACCTGGGGATTTTGCTTTTTTGGAACCACGGACCAAGGTTGTTTACCTCTATGGAAACCGAGATGAATATATTACCGAAGCCCGTAAAACTGAGGAACAGCTAAAAGGTTCCAATTTATTTAAGGAACGATTGGAAGTAAGAGTTTTTGAAGGCACGCATCAGGTAGATCAAAATTTTATTATGGAAGCATCAAAAATGTTTTAAGAAATAACCAATCTAAAATATTCGTATTCAAGATAATACACATTCAAAAACGATCTTTTTTATAAAATAAATTCATTCTTCACTATTTTGTATTGCATAGTAGTGTAACAAAATAACCCTGGTTTCGTCTCTTATTTATAATCACTAAACAATCAAAAAAATGAGACCACAGGACAACAATCAAATTATTCCAAGAATGAAAAATTCAAAATGGTATTATTGGAATGCAAAGCGGAAACACCGAAGCCATACCTTTTCCGATTTTCGTAATTAGCGTTTTATTTATTGGGTTTTTCCTTCTCGGGCATTGGCCCCCTTAAATGGATTATCAACCCATTTAGGAAGTTTCGAAGAAATTGATCGCCACACTCCATATATTTTGGATGGCTTTCATGTCTGAAAATTGCGCCAAGCTCACTTTTGGAAACGGCAAAATCAACGAGGGAACATATTTTCACAATATCGTCGTCACGCAATTTATGGGCCACGCGCAATTTTTTCATAATATCATTGTTGGAAAGTGCCATAAAGTCTTTTTTTAATCTTTGCGCTTTTCTGAATCATTTTCAACGGGAACCATAAGTACAGGAATCTTTGTTCGCTCTAAAACAGAGGATGCTACAGTACCCAAGAAGATTTTTTCCAAGGTACTGTGGCTGTGTGTTCCCATAACGATGAGACTGGCGCCCCATTTTTCGGAGTATTCCAAAATGCTTTTTGCCGTTTCCCCTTCGGCAAGATGAGTGGTTATGTTCGCACCGGCCAAATGGATTTTTGTTTTTTCCAGATAATCTTCGGCTACCTTAATATATTCATCGTGGATATTGTAGTCCGCTGGGAAAACATAACCGTCGTATCCCATAAACGGTTCGTACTGCATTCCGTAGAAGCCTACATCTGCCAGAACGTGTAGCAAACAAATTTCAGCGTCCATTAGTTGGGCCATTTCATATCCTTTTTGAACAACTGTCTCGGAGTTGGGATTGTAGTCAATAGTAATCAGAACTTTTTTCATTGGTTACAGTATTTGGAATTTGGTGACGGTACGGTTAAGTTTTTTAGGTCATTAGTTCCTGGAACAGTACAAAAATTTGTTTTTATGGCTTTACCACAATGGCCGTGGCTTTTCTACCTGTCAATAGATTCCATTCATAGGAGGCCAGAATAGCGCCGGTTTCATCCAGAATCCTCAACTGCGCCGTGTTAGGCCCTGAAGTACCTTGGTTAAGGGCTTGGAATTCAATTTTATTGAAACCAGTATCGAGAGGCAAATTGAAACCTCGGAAAGTGCCCTCCAGATAAGCATTTTCCATTACCACTTCGCCATTTACAAATATACGGACCCTATCGCCATCCACAAATTCATGATCGCGATAATGAATTGTAACAAATTTTGAATCGGTTTTTATATCGCCCAGGTACATATCTTTTCCATATTCGGGATCTGCATCCTTGTCCTTGGTAAAATACTTTGGGGCTTTATTGGTGCCTGAATATTCGAGTAGGCCGTCTCCCTTTTGCATATCGAATTGTTTGGCCTTATCCATTCCCAAATCCGAATTAATTGGAGAATCCGTATTTCTTTTTAGGAGTGAAGGAGCTTTGCCGGCTGGGATTTCAAATCCGGTTGAGTTTATGTTTGGATCCGAAGAATTCAATCGCACGGAACTATGAGGTAAATCCAATTGCGAAACCGCTGAGGTTGTTATGATTAAAACCAATGGAAAAATAAGCCACCTTCGCATATTAATTTTTTCAAGTGTTGTTAACAATAATTACACCAAAAATAGCAATTCGTTCAATATTCCTTCAAAACGAACGTTATTCATTGGAATCATTTTTTCTGTTCTTTTTTCTCCAAACAAGGTACAGTACAACAAGTATTAATGGCAGGATTATAAACAGAACGATGTTTATGGGTTGTGAAAAATCTACTGCGGTTTGATCAGGTTTGGGTGAATGTGTAGGGATTTGAGGATAAGCAACTATAAAAGGCATAATAACGAGAAGGCAAGCGTAGATATATTTTGACATTTTCATTTTTTT
>CAZMDY010000104.1:0-7295 GCA_964565295.1 uncultured Aequorivita sp.
TTTGGGACCACAATTTGGAATTGCGAGTGGAATAGCCCTCGCCAACAAAATGAAAAAAAACAATAAGGTCTGTGCAGTATTTACGGGAGAAGGAGGAACGAGTGAAGGCGATATCCACGAAGCGATGAATGTGGCGTCGGTTTGGCAACTCCCTGTCCTGTTTTGTGTTGAGAACAATGGTTATGGACTTTCTACCCCCACCAATGAACAATATTACTGTAAAAACTTGGCCGATCGCGGAAAAGGGTATGGAATGGAAGCCCACATTATTGAAGGAAACAACATTTTGGAAGTTTATTCCAAACTGGAAAGTCTTGTGGAAAGCATACGAAAAAATCCACGCCCCATTTTGTTGGAATTCAAAACCTTCAGGATGCGTGGCCACGAAGAAGCGAGTGGAACAAAATATGTTCCCATCGAGTTGATTGACGAATGGGGATTGCGCGATCCATTGTTGAATTATGAAAAATATCTTCTAACGGAAGGAATTATTTCAGAACATGAAATTGATGCCTATAAAACAGAGTTTAAACTCGAAATTGATGAAAATTTGGAAATTGCATTTGCTGAACCAATTATTGCATCCAGTGAATCCAAAGAATTAGATGATGTATATCAAAAGTTTGACCATCATCTTATTAAACCAAATTCTAAATTGGAAAACATTCGATTTGTCGATGCAATTTCCCAAGGGGTGAAGCAATCTATGGAGCGATTTGATAATTTGATTATAATGGGTCAGGACATTGCTGAATATGGGGGCGTCTTTAAAATCACCGAAGGATTTGTTGACGTTTTTGGAAAAGAAAGAGTCCGAAATACTCCTATATGTGAATCCGCAATTGTTTCAGCAGCCATGGGTTTATCAATAAATGGCTATAAATCCATAGTTGAAATGCAGTTTGCCGATTTTGTTTCCACGGGGTTCAATCCAATCGTGAATCTTCTGGCCAAAAGTCACTACCGTTGGGGGCAAAATGCCGATGTGGTTGTGCGAATGCCCTGCGGGGCGGGGGTGGGCGCTGGTCCTTTCCATAGTCAGACCAATGAAGCCTGGTTTACCCACACACCTGGACTAAAAGTAGTGTATCCCGCCTTCCCTTATGACGCCAAAGGTTTACTGGCCAGCAGTATCGAAGATCCAAATCCCATAATGTACTTTGAGCACAAAGCCCTGTATCGAAATATCAGACAAGACGTTCCTACAGACTATTACACTGTTCCCCTTGGAAAGGCTTCTGTTTTAAAAGAAGGAAAGGATGTATCCATAATAACATATGGCGCTGGTGTTCATTGGGCTTTGGAAACCTTGGAATCTGAGAATATAAATGCAGATTTAATCGACTTGAGGACCTTAATGCCTCTCGATACCGAAACAATTTTCCAGTCGGTTAAAAAGACTGGAAAGGCAATTATTCTTCAAGAAGACTCTCTTTTTGGAGGAATTGCTTCGGATATTTCCGCCTTCATAATGGAAAATTGCTTCCAATATTTGGACGCTCCCGTTAGGCGTGTAGCAAGTTTGGAAACCCCAATCCCATTTGCGCCAACCTTAGAGTCTATATACTTATCTAAAAGAAAATTTAAAAATGCATTAAGAGAATTATTGCTTTATTGATGTTTTAACAACATAAGTTAAATTTGCATTAAATAAACTTGTTTGGCCAAAGCGCTTATTTATCTTAGCTTCATACTAATCACTCAAAAATCGATATATTATGATACGCTGGATTGTTATTTTTCTCATTATTGCCATCGTTGCGGCAATTTTTGGTTTCGGAGGTATAGCTGAAGGAGCCACGGATATTGCAATGATTATTTTTTGGATATTTTTGGTCCTCCTTGTATTGTCATTATTGACAAGTCTATTTAGAAGATAAAGTGTTGCTTGTACCTTAATTATTTCTAAGAAATGGGTCCTCAAAATACTCGTTAGGACATAGGTATGGACTTAATTCTTTATAAATCCTCAAAAATTTTTAATATGAAAAGAACGATTTTTTTAACAGTGCTTATTGCAGCCACACTAATGTCCTGCGGGGCACCAAAAACTGTACAGGAATCCAAAAAGGTCCTAAAGGGATATTGGAGTTTGGACAACATTTCTTATGATAGATCAGGAACCTTCAATGTTACCGTTTTCAACGACACCTCTGCGGAATGTTTTGAAGGAAGCACGTGGCGGTTTATTCCCAATAACAACACTGGAATATATACCATCAACTCTATGGACTGCCCCACTGGAGAACGTAATTTTATTTTCACAATTGTGGAAATCGATCCGGCATCAGGATTATATGATTTTATGGTAAAACCAACGGATACGAGGGGGAGATCTGAAAGTGATTCTGGGTTTAGATTGCATCTCGCACAGTTGAGCGATAACAATATGAGATGGGAACAAACCGTAAGTCTGGAAGGACGGCCATTCACAATAAAAATGCATTTTTCGAAAATACAGGAATAAACTTTTAAAAATATAAACCATCTAAATTCAAGTATAATGAAAACAATATCAAAACAAATAGGAACATTATTTCTCGCTCTATCAATAGTTGTTGGGCTGAGCAGCTGCGAAGCGACTCGAAATGCGAACAACAAACAAAAGGGAGCAGTAATAGGAGCTACCAGTGGAGCAATCCTCGGTGCCATAATTGGTAACAATGCAGGCCAAGGCGGAAATGGAACGATGGGCGCCGTTATTGGTGGTGTAGTAGGAGGTACGGCCGGTGTTCTTATTGGAGACAATATGGACAAACAGGCCCAAAAAATCGAAGAGGAAATTCCAGGGGCACAAGTAGAAAGGGTAGATGATGGAATAGTCGTTACTTTTGACGAGAACAGTGGCGTTTACTTCGATACTGCAAAATATAATATCAATGCCGATTCGCGTGCTACTTTGGATAAACTGGCCAACGTTCTAAACGAGTACCCAGATACCAATGTGCTTATAGTGGGCCATACGGACAGCGTGGGTGCCGATGATATGAATATGAATCTTTCAAAAAACAGGGCTCAGTCCGTAACCAATTATTTTGTACAGACCAGAGGATTGGACTCCAGTCGGTTCACTACAAATTGGTTTGGAGAGACCGCACCAATCGCTGATAACAGTACAGCCGAGGGGCGCGCAAAAAACCGTCGTGTAAACCTTGCGATTGTGCCAAATCAAAAAATGAAGGATGACGCACAGCGACAAGCTGGAAATTAAAAACATTGCGTAACCTACAGAATCCCGTACCAACTTTATGGACGGGATTTTTTTGCTCTATAAAAAATGATAAACAGCAGCGATTGTGACATAATAGTCATTGGGGGTGGCCTTGCGGGCTTAACTACGGCATTGCATCTCTCAAAAAACAATGTCAAAGTCTGTTTGATCGAAAAGAATCCCATCCCAAACCATAAAGTTTGCGGAGAATATGTTAGCAATGAGGTGCTTCCTTATTTAAATAAGTTGGGTATTGACCCCTTCGCCCACGGAGCCACTGCAATCGAAAAATTTACTATCACAGACTGCAATGGGACCTCTTTAAATGCAGCCTTACCTCTTGGAGGATTTGGAATAAGTCGATTTGCTTTTGACAATTTGATCTATAAAGCTGTCCAAAAAACCACGACCGTAATTTTTGATACGGTCACGACTATCGATTTTAAAAAGGATTATTTTACCATAAAAACAAAGAATGGCCAAAGCTTAAACGCTGAATTTGTAGTAGGGGCTTTCGGCAAACGTTCCAATCTAGACGTTTCTATGAAGCGAAAATTTATTTCCCAACATTCCCCTTGGCTCGCCGTAAAAAACCACTACGAATACGACTTTCCGAAAAATAAGGTTGCGCTGCATAATTTTAAAGGAGGATATTGTGGGTTGAGCAAAACAGAAACCAATGTAGTGAACGCTTGTTATTTAACCACTCTTAAATCCTTTAAAAAATACAACGACATCAATTCTTTTCAACTGATGGAAATGTCCAGGAACCCATATTTGAAAGATTTTTTCGATACTGCAAAACCTCTTTTTGAAAAACCGTTGGCAATCAGTCAAATTTCCTTCGAAAAAAAATCAACTATAGAAGACCATGTCTTTATGGTTGGGGACACGGCTGGTCTTATCCATCCATTGTGCGGCAACGGGATGGCAATGGCAATAGGAAGCGCCAAAATATTTTGCAACCTTTATCTTAAAGCCAGAAACAAAGGCCCAATAAATAGAGCTGAGCTCGAAAAGGCGTATTCCTTATGTTGGGCGGCCGAGTTTAATAAAAGGATGAAAACGGGAAGATGGATCCAGAAAACCGTACAATATCCCTTTTGGTTAAAACTGGGCTTTCTAACAGCCAATACTTTTCCGTCCCTAATCCCACATATAATCGCAAAAACCCACGGAACTTTAAGCCATGATAAAATTCAATAGAAATATAAGGTCCAACCAAAAAGAAGTCATGGACGATTTTGATTTCAGGGGAAGGGAAATGACAAATCTGTTGCACGACTTAAAAATAGTGAACAAATGGTTGGGAGGGAACAGGGTCATCATAGATGGGCTTCGAAAATTGCTGAAAGACCAACCAAAATCCATTGAAGTAGTTGTCCTCGACATCGGTTGTGGAGATGGTGAGTTATTGCGAAAATGCTCCAATTTTGCTAGGCAAAACGGGTATAAAATAAAATGCATTGGGATCGATTACAATGAAAACATTCTTGAACAGGCCATAATACGAAGCCAAGATTATCCTTCCTTGGAATTTAGAAAAGTTGATGTTTTGGATGAAAATTTAATTCCAAATTGCGATATTGCATTGTTTACATTGTTTTTGCACCATTTTAGCAATGAGCAAATCAATAGAATTTTAATATCAGTATTATCAAAGTCAAATAAAGGGCTTATTATTAGTGATTTACAAAGAAGTAAAATGGCTTTTGTTTTGTTCAAATTCATTAGTCCATTTTTACTGAAGACAAAAATGGCAAGACGCGATGGCCTGATTTCGATTGCGCGTGGATTCAGAAAGAAGGAACTTGAAAACTTCTCAAATAAAATTCCGAACCAGCGCAGCACAATCCGTTTAAAATGGGCCTACCGCTATCAATGGATTGTTAAAAAAAAGACATAAATTGGTTGGTGACAAATTAAACTTAAATTTATCAATCAATAGTTCGTCCCAGACCAAAAATATGAGCGTTAAAATCATTAATGTTTCCAAAGAATTACCTTCTTACAATAGAGAAACAGCTGAGATTATTCCCTTTGTCAAGAAATGGATACAACACAAAGATTTGCGCTTTCAAAGAAAAGTTATAAAGATTTTTGAAGGAGCGGGAGTGGACAAGCGCTATTCCATAATGGATCCATTTGAAGTTTTCACGGTAAATGGATTCGCTAAACGCAATGATATTTACATTAGGGAAGTTAAAAAATTGGGTAAAAAATGCCTTTTAAGCGCCTTGGACAAAGCAAAATGGAAAGCGACCGACATTGATTTTATTATCACGGTAAGTTGCACAGGGATAATGATCCCCTCTGTTGATGCTTATTTGATAAACGACTTGGGAATGAGGCAGGACATTGTTCGTCTTCCCGTAACGGAAATGGGCTGTGCCGCCGGGATTTCCGGAATGATCTACGCGCAAAATTTTCTCAAGGCCAATCCAGGGAAACGAGCTGCAGTACTAGCCTTGGAAGCCCCGACGACTACATTTCAGATTGAGGATTTTTCGATGGCAAACATTGTGAGCGCCGCTATTTTTGGAGATGGTGCAGCCTGTGTCCTCTTGTCTTCAAATGAAAATGATGACGGGCCAAAAATAATCGGGAACGGAATGTACCACTTTTTCCATGCCACTGAAATGATGGGATTCAAACTAGTGGATTCCGGACTTCAAATGGTTTTGGACAAAAGCGTGCCCGAAAAAATCGCACAACATTTCCCAAACATAATTCATCCGTTTCTGAAAAATTATGGTCTTCAAATATCACAGATCGACCATTTAATATTCCATCCGGGCGGAAGAAAAATACTCCAGACCGTAGAGGATATTTTTGGAACAATGGAGAAAAACATCGACGACACAAAGGAAGTGCTCCGATTATTTGGAAATATGAGCAGCGTAACCGTTTTGTATGTTCTGGAAAGATTCATGGATAAACAGCTTCCAAAAGGTGATTTAGGTCTTATGCTTAGTTTTGGCCCGGGCTTTTCGGCACAACGGGTCTTGTTGGAATTTTAAACGCTTATGAAAGAATTCAAAAATCATTGGGCTTTGATTCTCGGCGGAAGTAGCGGACTCGGATTGGCAAGTGCCAAAAAGCTCGCTTCTGAAGGAATGAATATTTGCATTGTCCATCGGGATCGGAGGAACAATTTGGGCAACTTTGATGACGCTGTAGCAGTAATGAAGTCTTTTGGAGTGGAAGTAAGAACATTTAATAAAGACGCCTTGAATCCTCAAACAAGAAATGAAATTGTTGGACAGATTCCTCAAGAAAGCGTGAAATTACTCCTCCACAGCATTGCAAAAGGCAGTTTAAAGCAAATGCGCGGGGAAAACAAACTTTCAAAACAGGATTTTGACATCACCATCCACGCGATGGCGAGTAGTTGGTATGAATGGACCCAAACGTTGGTACAACAGAATAAATTTTTAAAAAAAGCACGAAATATTGCATTTACAAGTGAAGGAAGTCAAAAAGTTTGGCCAGGATATGGCGCTGTTTCCGCAGCAAAATCTGTTTTGGAATCCCTAATGCGAAATATGGCCATTGAATTGGCTCCGATGGAAATTACTACAAATTGCATTCAGGCCGGCACAACTGAAACTCCCTCTTTTTTGGCCATTCCACAAAGTAAGCAACTGATGGATATAACGAAAAAGAGAAATCCCTTCAAAAGATTAACCACACCTGAGGATATTGCCAATATGGTATATTTACTTTGTAAAAAGGAAGCGGACTGGATGAATGGGGCAATCGTGAAAGTAGACGGAGGGGAAAGTCTTCGATAAAGCAATTTTAAAAAAATCTTTGGTGGAATATAAACACATTATAGAAAAGCTGCCCTATTCAGAACCTTTCCTTTTTGTGGATAAACTGATTTTGGTTTCTGAAGGAGGTGTTATTGGAAATTATACATTCAAGAAAGACTCGTTTTTTTATAAAGGGCATTTTAAGGACAATCCCATTACGCCTGGAGTGATCTTGACCGAATGTATGGCCCAAATTGGCTTGGTTTGCCTTGGAATTTATATCTTGAGAAAAGAAAACCTTTCAGAGGGAACCAAATTTGTGATGAGCA
>CAZMDY010000105.1:0-7249 GCA_964565295.1 uncultured Aequorivita sp.
AAAAAGATGTAGACAGTTATCTACAGCTTTTTATTGATTACAAATTGAAGATATATGAGGCTAAAGCACAGGGACTCGAAAACGACGAGACTTACCAATTAGAATTTTTGAAATATCGCGACCAACTTTCCCGAAACTATCTTTTTGAGGACAAGTTGACTGAAGATCTTGCCAGAGAAGCCTATGAAAGAAGCAAGGAAGATATAAACGCATCCCATATTTTAATTATGGTCAGTTATGAAGCCACTCCACAGGACACCTTGGCGGCCTACAACAAAATTAAATCAATCCGTGAAAAAGCACTGAAAGGAGCAAATTTTGAGCAACTTGCCCAGGAAAACTCAGAAGAGCCCAACGCCTCGGAATCTGGCGGAAATTTAGGCTATTTCTCTGTTTTTAATATGGTGTATCCATTTGAAAATGCTGCTTACAACACCAAAGTAGGAGAAATTTCCGATATTGTCAGGACCAGTTTTGGATATCATATCATAAAAGTAAATGATCGCCGGGCCCGTCCTCCAAAAATTGAAGTTTCGCATATTATGATTTCCGATAAAAAAGGAGCACGCACATTTGATCCAAAGGAACGCATAAACGAAATTGCCACAATGCTCAAACAAGGCCAATCTTTTGAAGGCCTTGCCAAGGAATATTCCGATGATAAAAGTTCTGCGGTCAATGGAGGAAAATTAAGAGCTTTTACCAAAGGCGATCTTCGTGCTCCGGAGTTTGAAAACATGGCCTATGAACTTAAAAATGCGGGAGACATTAGCGAACCCGTTAAAACGGATTTTGGTTGGCATATTATCCGATTGGATGAAAAATTGCCCCAGCCAACCTTTCAAGAGCAAAAGGAGATGTTTGAAAAGAGGGTAAAACAAGGAGATCGGGCCAAAGTTGTGGTCAATACCGTAAATAATAGAATCAAGGATAAGTACGGATACAAGGAAGGTGCAGATTATTTAACGTTTTTTGAAACTTATGTAACCGATACTGTTCTTTCTAGACAATGGAAAAAAACGCCGATCCCAACCAATTTCGACAAAACCCTTTTCACCATTGGCCAAAAGGATGTCAAATTCTCCGATTTTGCCAATTATATTGAAATCCGCCAAAGCACATCAGTGCCATTTAAAGAAAAGGAAGAAATGCTGAAAAACTATTACGATGAGTTTGAAACAAAAGCATTGAAAGATTATTTTAGGGCGCAATTGGAAATAGAAAATCCAGAATATGCCTCCATTCTAGGAGAATACCGCGACGGCCTGCTTATTTTCGACGCGATGGACAAAAATATATGGAGCAAAGCAAAAAATGACAGCACCGGGCTCCAAAGCTATTATGAAAAAACAAAACACCAATATCTCTGGAAACAACGGGTTGACGTAGATGTTTTTTCCGCAACCTCTCAAATTAACGCTCAACGCATTCAACAAATGCTCAAGGACGGAATAGCTGTCGAAGAGATCAAAACAACACTAAATCCTGAGGGAACAGTGAATGTTTTGTTGACACAAGGAACTTTTGAGGTGGGGGGCCAAGAACTTCCTCCAAATCTAGAAATCAAAAAAGGCATTTCGGATATATATCCGAGCAATGATTCATTTACGGTAGTAAATATTAAAGAAGTGCTTCCAGAAGGCATTAAAAAACTTGAGGATGTAAAAGGAAGAGTGGTGAGCGATTATCAAAACGAATTGGAAGCCAACTGGATGAAAAGCCTTCATTCAAAATATAAAGTTGAAGTGAATAATAGGACGCTCAGAAAGTTGAAAAGACAGTTGAGGTGAGATTAATATTGATTTATATTGCAGCGAGCCTTCTGGTTTCGTGTGTGTATTTTGAAAGGAAACCTGAAGAGGGAGCAGTGGCGCGTGTAAATGACAGCTACCTGTATCGCTCAGACATTGAAAAGTTGGTTGCCGTCAACACTACACCCGAAGACAGCGCCTTGATTGTTAATAATTATATTAACCGATGGGCCACACAAAAATTGTTAATTGACCAAGCAAATATTAACCTTACCAGTGACAGACTTGAACATTTCGACAAATTGGTGGCCGAATACAAAAACGATCTTCTTATCGATGCCTATAAAAATGTAATAGTTGGCCAACAACTTGATAGTTTGATAACCGAAGAAGAGTTTGAAAACTATTATGAAGCAAATACTGAAAATTTTAAATTGAACGATATCATCTTAGAAGTTCGGTTTCTACATTTGCCTGTCAATTATGAAGGACTGCAATCGATCAAAGAAAGGTTTTTGAGCTATGAATATTCTGATAAAGAGTTTCTTAGTAGTCAGAATTTTCGGTTTATATCATCAAATTTAAATGATTCGGTGTGGATAAAAAAAGAAGCGCTATTGGCTGAGTTGCCTATTTTGAGGTCAAAGTCAGAAGAAGTTATAAAAAAATCGACTTTCAGCCAATTGCAAGATTCATTAGGGGTATATTTGATCAAAATTGGAAATATTCTCAACCAGAATGAAATTGCGCCTCTTTCATATATTAAACCTACCCTTAGACAAATAATTCTCAATAAAAGAAAATTGGAACTCATTAGAGAACTTGAAACGGACATAGCAAAAGATGCGATTGAACAAAATAAATTTGAAATATACACGGATGAATAAATTTTTCCTGCTGCTTTTTTTGGCACCATTTATAGTGAATGCACAGAACGTTTTGGTACCAGATAGTACCGGAGTGGTGAAAAGCATGGACACGCTATCATTGGAGGCAAAGAATATTTCGCCAGATTCATTAAAACCTTTTCAACGCTACAAAGCTGAAGGTATAAGCGCCGTTGTGGGAGAATATATTATTCTTGATTCTGATATTGATAAAGGATATGTAGAAATGCAATCGCAAGGAATCTCGGTGGAAGGAGTTTCGCGTTGTGAACTTCTGGGAAAACTGATGGAGGATAAATTATATGCCCATCAAGCAAAACAGGACAGTTTAATGGTTTCAGATGCCGAAATCGACTCTAGGACCGATCAGTTGATCCAGTATATGGTCAGTGAATTGGGCACGGAGGAAAAAGTGGCCCAATATTATCGAAAGGAAACCATGGCCGATCTACGCAAGGAACTTTTTGAGGTCAATAAAACCACGGCTTTAGCTTCCATGATGCAACAAAAAGTTATCTCTAAGGTAGAGGTGACCCCGGAGGAAGTCCGTACTTTTTTCTACTCGATTCCTGAAGATCAACGCCCGGTGATTGGTGCTGAAATAGAAGTGGCCCAAATTGTTATTGAACCGGAAGTTTCACAAGAGGCCATTAATAACGTAATAGCCGAATTGAACATAATTCGGGACGACATTATCGAGAATGCTGCTAGTTTTTCAACCAAAGCCGTTTTGTATTCAAAGGATCCTGGCACCTCAAGTAGAGGTGGTCTATTGCCCAGTATTCGACGCGATTCTCCCTTAGCAAAGGAATTTAAGGACAATGCATTTTCTTTGTTGGAAGGAGAGGTGAGCGAGCCTTTCCAGACCGAATTTGGCTGGCATATTCTCTACGTTGAAAATATTCGCGGCCAAGAAGTGGATGTAAGGCACATCCTAATGTTTCCTGAAGTTTCCCAGGAAGCAATAGAAGAGGCACAGAAAAAAATTGAGAATATCAGAAAGGAAATCATTTCCGAAGAAATCACTTTTGCAGAGGCCGCAAGAAAATATTCTGACGATAGGGAAACCCGAAACAATGGAGGTCAAATAATCAATCCCTTAACCTTTGATACACGATTTGACCTTACCAAAATGGACCCAACATTTGGAGCACAGGTATATAATCTTAAGGAAGGAGAAGTTTCGAGGATTATTACAGATCGGGACAGAACAGGGAAAGGTCTGCTGAAAATATTGACAGCAACCAAACGATATCCAGAACACGTGGCCGATTACGTAAAGGATTATGAACGGATCAAACAACTTGCACTTAGGGAAAAACAAATAGAAGTAATCAATTCGTGGCAGGATGAAGTTATCGTAACAACCTACGTCCAAGTGAACCAAGACTATCAAGATTGCGATTTTTCCGCAAACTGGTTAAAAAATTAACTGAATTGAACTATTTAATATGTCAGATGTAAAAGCGGTTTCGCAGCTTGTTTCAAAATATGGCGAGCTTCGTAAGGAAATCAGTAAAGTAATTGTGGGCCAAGATGAAGTTATCGAGCAGGTTTTACTCTCCATATTTTCTGGTGGCCATGCGTTGTTGATCGGTGTTCCCGGATTGGCAAAAACACTTTTGGTAAATACTGTGGCAGAGGCACTTGGGCTTGATTTTAAAAGAATTCAATTTACGCCCGATCTTATGCCGAGCGATATTTTGGGTTCAGAGATTCTCGACAATAACCGGGAGTTTAAATTTATCAAAGGTCCCATTTTCGCAAATATTATTCTTGCAGATGAAATAAACCGTACGCCTCCTAAAACGCAGGCCGCACTTTTGGAAGCGATGCAGGAACGAGCCGTTACTGTTGCAGGGCATCATTATAACCTTGACCTTCCTTATTTTGTGCTCGCCACTCAAAACCCTATCGAGCAGGAAGGAACGTATCCT
This sequence comes from uncultured Aequorivita sp., assembly GCA_964565295.1. Classification (GTDB taxonomy): domain Bacteria; phylum Bacteroidota; class Bacteroidia; order Flavobacteriales; family Flavobacteriaceae; genus Aequorivita. Next base: position 4,576 of record CAZMDY010000105.1, read on the forward strand.
TTGCCTGAAGCGCAGTTGGACCGATTTATGTTTGCAATAAATTTGGAATATCCGTCATTTTCAGAAGAAGTTCAAGTGGTCAAAATGACTACAGCTGGAGAAAATGAAAAAGTAAGGCCCTTGTTTACAAGTGAGGAAATTATCGAGTTTCAAAAATTGATCAGACGAATCCCCGTGGCGGACAATGTTGTGGAATATGCGGTAGGCCTTGTTGGAAAAACACGGCCCGATAGTCCTTCGGCTCCAGATATCGTAAAAGATTATATTGACTGGGGCGCAGGTCCACGGGCTTCCCAAAACCTTATTTTGGCTGCAAAGACCAATGCTGCCTTAAACGGCAAATTTTCTCCAGATGTTGAAGATGTCCAAAAATCTGCAATAGGTATCTTAAGGCACCGTTTAATAAAGAATTATAAAGCTGAAGCTGAGGGTCTTAGTATTGAAAAAATAATCCAGAGCTTGTTCTAAAATTTCGATTAAGGATAATTAGCCTCATAACGAGCTGAAAGTTTGCGATTTCTTTCTCTCCGCGATATTCCTAGTTTATAAGAAATAGTCTTTAGTTCCAATTTCTCTACTCGATTTTATTACCGGTCTTTTCTGGCTTTTCATTTTTACATCGAGCCTGTAGATCGGATATCAACTCCGAGGGCGATATTCCTGTTGACTTTTTGAAAGTAATCGAAAACCGGTTGTGGGATGAAAATCCTGCCTTTTCCGCCAGATAGCTTATTTTATAGTTTAAATGTTGAGGGTTTTCTTTTAAGAATTCAATTATAAAAGCAATTCGAAGGTCATTAATATAGGAAGTGAAATCTTTTCCATATTTCTGTTTTATCGTGTGTGAAAGATAACGATGGTTCACTCCAACCTCTGCAGCTACCGAAGCGAGGGAAAGGTTGCTGTCTAAATAGTATTCTTTTAATTCAAGTTCTTGTAATTTCCGCCAAATGGACTCCATAATATCTTCACTCAGATAATCCTTGTTAATTTTATCTTGTTTTTCTTTTTCAAGGAATTTGGAGCCACTACTTTCTTTAACAGCTATCGATTCATGTTTAGTTTCTGGTTTGGGCAATGGTTTTTTAAATTTTATCCAAAGGAATATTCCGATGAGCGGAATCAGAAGTAGTGCCCCCCATAATACTGGCAATCGGCCTGAATTGGAATGGATAGCGGGGGTGGAGGTGTATTTTTTTTCAAGGAACTCATAAATGCTTGCCCGTGTGGTTGCCTGGCGGGACTCTTCATTTTTGATCAATGTGAGAAATTCCTCATTGGCATCAATATATTTTTTGTGCTCCCCCTGGTCTTTATAAAATTCGATCTTGGAGGCATAGATGTTTTTTTGAAGGTTGAAATTGTTGCCGGTTCTCGCAATTTCCAAGGCCATTTCCAAATAAGTCTCGACATCTTCAATAGGACCCGACAACATTGATGCATTGGCCATTCCATCAAAAATAAAACCTCGCAACGTACTTCCTTGGGCAGGCGATTTGTCAAGATAGTCCAAAGCTTTTTTAAAATAGAATTTCGCACTATCTGGCATCCTTAATTTTAAATACCCTTGTCCAATTATTTGGTTGTTCAACGCAATAGAAAAAGTGGGGTTTACCTTGCTGGTATCCACTTTGGCTAAATTTCTGTTGCTTTTCCGCACGTTCTCAATGGCCTTGGCGTAATTATGCCCCTCCATTTCCGTATAGGCCTTCTCCTGAAAAATATTTCCAAGTAGCCTGTGTTTCTCATTTGAATTTTCAAGGTTCGCTACAATTTCTATGGATTTTTGAAGATATTGCCTAGAAAAATACAATTGGTTGATCTCTCTGTAATTGGTGGCCAGAAGGCCATTGATAAGCAATTGTTGTGTGTGATTTTGCGCATCGACCAAACTATCGGCCTGCAGGATGGTACGGATTGCGTCTTGGTTAAGACCGGACATCCTAAAAATTTCGGATTTTAACAATAAGGATTTTACTTGGGCTTTCTTTTCGGAAGCTATTGAAAATAAATATTCTGTTTTTTCAAGCGCTTTCTGAGTATCCTTGTAGATTATTTCGGTAGCAGTAATTCGATAAATTGAATCAAAATCTCGATTTTGTGAAAAAATGGAGGTGCCCGAAAAACTTAACGTAAGGAGAATAAATAACCGATACATATTTTAAATTTGTGGGGAGCATTTTTAACAAAGGATTGATTGAATATCTTTGGCGATCAGAGATATTGGGTTGGAATATACAAAAAATAAATTATGTCAGTACTTAGTTGCTATTATGTTTTTAGTCCAAGTAATAGCCCTTATTGTTTTCATCGCCTTCCGTCATTCTCTTCAAACTACCATCCTTGATTTGCTTTTCCTTGAAAAGTTCCTCATAATCACGGGTGTAGGCTGATTCCGGTACTACGTTGACATCAAATACGAGTACTTTTTTCTCTTTATTTGAAAGGTTGCCATAAATGTCTATATGATGCTTTACAAGTCCAATATTCTTTGAACTGTCATACGTAAGGATAATTCTTCGCTCTGCTCCGGCGGGAATGCTGTTAATAGAAGATTTTTTACTGACCACGCATCCACAGGAAATAAGCATTTCGGACAATATAAATGGATGTTCTCCTGTGTTTTTGATATCGAAGACCACTTCCAGTTCCTGACCTCGGAGAATTGGATAGT
>CAZMDY010000106.1:0-7168 GCA_964565295.1 uncultured Aequorivita sp.
AAAATACATTTTGTCCATACGTTTCTCGATACTAATATTTATGAGCCTTTTGGTGATTTGGCATCCGTTAATCAACGGACAAATATAACTGAATTAGCTGTAACTTTCTCGGAGTCATTCCTTCAATTTTTTCTAGTTCCTGGAGGCTGTTTACTTTTTCCCGCAATCTTCTGAATTCCCAAATTTCCTTTGCCAATTCAAAAGAAATTCCGGGAATGGTAGAGATATCGGATGCTGAGGCGATATTCAAATCCATTTTGATAATTTCGTTTGGGGTTTTTACGGTGAACAAGTTCAAAGTACGCTGCACAACGTTGGAATCCAACCCATAAACACTGTACAATTGTGCATCGTCGGAAAACCCATCCAATTTTTCACGTAGTGCAATGATTCGTTTGCTAAACGCTTCCCCAATGCCGCTTACTTGTTGCAATTCCGCTTCGGTTGCTTTGTTGAGATCTATTTTTTGGGCGTAGGGCATTTCAATAAAGCCTTTCTCTGACTTGGAATACGTGGAGTTTGTTGGTTTTTGATTGTTTACCCATTCAGGAAATTTAAAATAGGGGCTCAGTACTGCGAGCAAGGAATCGGAAACCCCTGTTACTTTTTGGAAATCTGTTGCAGAATTTACCCAATTGCCCTCTTTTCGAAATTGGAGCAACCGGTCAATTTCCTCATTAGACATTCCCAACATATAACCTCTGTAGTCCGTGATGTAATTCGGATTGAATGGGTAGGTTTTCGGTTTTCTGTTGTCAATTTCAACCAAACGAAGAGAGTCGAGTTCCTTTTGAGTCGCAACAATTTCCGCGGATGACAGGTCCAGAACATCTTCTTCTGAAAAATCGACAAGCCAATAAACACAAAGCAGGGATATGATAAGAAACAACAAAAACACAATCTCACTCCGTTGCTGCTTTTTAAAGGTGAAGTGGGATTTCATTTCCATTGATTTTGTTTTTTACAGATGCTTTTGCATATCCTCCAAGCCTTCCTCAATACCTTCATGCTTGGTTCGAATGGCGCTCATATATCGTTTCAGTTCCTTACGGATAATTGGAGTAAGGATTATAACCCCGATGATATTGGGTACTACCATTGCAAATATCATGGCATCGGAGAAATCGATCACTGAGCCAAGGCTTATGACAGAACCTATCCAGATAAAGATACAAAAGATAGTTTTATATACGAGTTCCACAGTTTTTCCTCTTCCGAAAAGAAAAATCCAGCCTTGCAGACCGTAGTAGGACCAGGAAATCATGGTGGACACTGCAAACAAAATTACGGCAATGGTCAGAACGATTGAAAAATGTGGAATAACGGTATCAAAAGCAACGGCCGTAATTTCTACACCTTCATTTATCGGCACCCCATAATCCAAAATGTTGTTATCAAAATTAGTGATAATAATGACCAGCGCGGTCATTGTACAAATAATAACCGTGTCGATAAAAGGCTCTAAAAGAGCAACAATTCCCTCAGACGCAGGATATTTAGTACGGACGGCCGAGTGCGCAATTGCGGCTGACCCAACTCCGGCCTCATTGGAAAAGGCACCTCTTCGGATTCCTTGAATCATTACCCCAACCAGTCCGCCGGCGATACCAAGACCTGAAAATGCGCCTTCGTAAATAAGCGCGAATGCGTCGCCTATATGATTATAATTAACAGCCAGTACAATGAGCCCTCCAAGTACATAAATTCCTGCCATAAAAGGGACAATCCTTTCTGTAACTTTTGCAATTCTTTTAATTCCTCCAATAATGACAAAGGCAACTATAATTGCTATAACTGCCCCAAACCACATTGCCCCACTGGTTCCCTGCAGCCCGAAAAGTTGGACAAATTGTGCAGAAGCTTGGTTGGCTTGGAACATATTACCCCCTCCAAAGGATCCACCGATCACGAAGATCGCGAAGAGAACAGCCAACACTTTCCCGAGTTTACCCATTCCTTTTAGCGCCAGACCTTTTTTCAAATAGTACATGGGCCCACCATAGACAGTGCCGTCAGGGCCAACATCCCGATATTTTACGCCTAAGGTACATTCCGCAAATTTTGAGGCCATTCCCAACAGTCCTGCTACTATCATCCAAAATGTGGCTCCCGGTCCTCCGATAGAAAGGGCGACAGCTACACCGGCAATATTTCCCAAGCCTACCGTAGCAGAGAGTGCAGCAGTGAGCGCTTGAAAGTGGGAAACCTCACCCTCTGCACTATCATTTCGAATTGTTTCTATTAAATCTTCTTGTTCATTTGGTGTCACATCGCCATACAGGGTGTCGGCTCCATGTTTTTCAATATCTTCATACTTGCCACGAACAACTCGAACGGCTGTTCTAAAACCTGTGATGTTTATAAATTTGAAATAAATGGTAAAATAAAGTGCTCCTCCGATCAAAACAATTAGAACCCACGGGATTTGAAATGTTTCAGAAAATGGAATTTCGTAAAAAATAGCTTCAACAAACCACTGCGTATAATCTTTGAAAATTTCATCAATCTGCGCTGAGGTGGCAGTCTCTTGAGAAAATGTTATCAATGGAGTTAAAATTGCAGACAATAAAAGAAGATAGTTCTTCATATTCTATTTTTAAATGAAACAGGCTTTGAATAAAACGAAGCAAGTTGACAAAAAAAAATTAGAATCTCAAAAATTTAGACCCATAATTGTTAACGATATCAAAAAATGATGATCTGCAATCATGAAACTTATTAGAAGCCTGACAATGAAAAATTTTTAAAGATCAAAAACGGAACTGCGTTTAGTGTTGACCAAATCTTTTAATTTAAGGAGAAAAGCAAGAGTAAGATAAATAGCGAAACCGATTCCAAAAGTGGCGAATGAGACATAAATAAAGAACAATCGCACGTTTTTTGCACGCATCCCCAGCCGATCTGCAAGTCGGGAAGAGACATAGAAGCCTCTTTTTTCAAGAAAATATCGCAATGAGTATATAGCCTTCAGCATAGAAACAAATTTACGGATTCTACATTGATTATTAAAAGTGCATATTCACTTTTGTGCAATTATTGAATTTCCAATTGCACATTGCAAACACCGGCCTTTATCGCAGTACTCACTTTTTAATTGCAAAAGGGCCTGGCTTTGGTATGCGTTGTTTGAGATTGGTTTCAGCGAATTGAATTTCTCTACGATAGCGTTCCGTTCCGATGGTATTTGCGAAGCGATCTCTATGATCATCTCCGAAGCATCCTGACCGTGTTGATAGGAATAACAGAATTTTATTGGAAGCAAGGTGTTGATTGCCAAAAGATCCATAAAGGTTCTTGTGATTCGTTTTTTGCTCTGTTTGGAGGTAACACCAAAATTATAATGTGTGTTCCAATACTCACTTGCCGAAACTTTAAACAGGTCGTAAAACCCTTTCATATCTTGAATATCTATAATTTTTGAGAACAAATTGTCTTGTTCATGATACAATGCCGCGAGTTGCGCAAGCCTTATGGTGGGAAAATTGGGCGGGCGCAACCGAAAAAACTGGGGAGCGATGACCCCATCGTTTTTGATTGAGAATTTATTGCACAAATAGTTGTACCGCTCTGTTAGAATCATGAAATATCCATCTTCCTTTTTCCCGCTGAGAAAACCCGCCTGTCCAAAAAACAATGCTTCCAAATCTGAAATATCCTGTCGGCATTTTTTGATGACAGAGAAATCAATGGATTTGCCAAGGCTAAAGAAAGCCTCGCCATTGATGTTAAGTCCGAAATTTTTACACAACATCCGGAACAGCAATGCTTCCCAGTGGTTTTTAGTGTTTTGAAGTTCATCCAATAAAATTTCCTGTTTATTTTGCAAGCGTTCAATATATAGACGTTCCACCCAATTATCCATTACAAACGAATCAACACTGGCAAAATCACTTTCACAATTGATCCATTTTTTCGTTTTTGAGAAGAGTTTTTGGTACTGATCCAACGTATTTTTTGGAACAATGGATTTAAGTACCAAGGTTGGGATTGTAGCACCGTCTTTTCTGTAGATTTCGGCATCGTGTTCCCACACTACATGGAGGATGACGTTGTCATAGGCCGGATCGGATTCGTGGTTATGGGCGTACCAATCCGAAGATTTCAAATGGATCTCAATATTTCCAGCCCAAAGTTGTCCATCCAGTTCCACTTGGGCATTGAAGAAATCCGGGCCGGAATTCAGGTTGTGGCCGCCGGCAGTTTTGATATGGAGTCTTTCATTTTTCGATGTAAAAAGATCAAAACCCTCAAACTTTTGAAATTTCCAGACATAATGGAGAAAATCCTCTTTCATAATAATGCATATTATAATTCAACGCCAAGGCGCGAAAATTAAGCTTATGCTGGGGAGTTGAAATGTGGGGAGCAGTAAATATACGAAAATTCAATTCTTTTGAGTTGTCTCCCTTTCTGATTTTTCCGGGATGTCATTTTGTTCTTCATTTTTCTTGGATTTAGTATCCACGAACAAAATGCGGTTCCATTTACTCAATCGGCGGTGAAGCAAAATATAACGAACAATACCAATGGCCAAAAAAAGCACGCAAACAATCAGCGCCAAATGGCCCAACCAGTGAATGTGGCTGAAGTCTTTCAGCTGTAGAAGGGCTATGCCCCCCAACAAAAGATAAAGGGATGCACCTATATATGCAAGCAAGGTGCGTTCGTTTGCCAATTTGGTCCGCTCCAATGCCAAGATTTCATTGGTATTGGCCGGAAGAGGTTTTGTTCGCAAAAATCGAAAAAGTTTTCTTGCTTCTCTTTTCATAGTACCATAAAGGTATAAATAATTATGGACTTAGAATTTTGGATTCAGAATTAGCTGGAAGTGGAAAGCCCGAGTTAGATGACCGATGACGGGTTTAGAGTGAAATCTCCAAATTCGATATTTTTATTATCTGTTATTGCCTCAAAACCATTATAGGAATCGATCAATTCCACAATTGTCATAGCTCCAATTAGGAAAAATAGGATCTGTGAAATATCACCCAGATGCTCCACCAATTGCTTTCAGTTAAGAAATATTAAATATGAAAAACTACGGTATAGTAAATATCTTCCGGGCAGAATATGGCTTTCACTGAATTAACAGCTATAATAAACAGAAAAGAATACTTTTGTATGAAAGACCCATAGAATAACCTAAATGAAGTTTTTTTTACTTTTTCTAACTCTCTTTTTTACAGGAAACATACAAGCTTTCCAGGAAAATACTTCACCGAAGATTAAAACGGCCGATAGTTTATTGTCAAAAGAGGAATACCGACGCTCCGCCCTTGTTTGGAAAGAAGTATTGGAACAAAGTTCTGAAACAATACCCCAGTATGCCCTTTATAAAAGCAAATTATTGTTTAGCGAGGGGAAAATAGAGGAAACGGCGGGGAATTTTGCACATGCCGTAGAGAGTTATAAAAAAGCCCAAAAAGTGCTTGGAAATTATAACGCTACAGCGGAGACCCACTATAAAATAGATATCTATAATGCCCTATATCATTCCTTGGCGTATGCTGGTAAATGGAACGATGCTCTAAAAACAGGAAATGAAGGCCTCTCCTTGCTGGATGATACCGTTGACAAGGAAGTAAGGGCCGATTACATTTATGATTTGGGATTTATAAATGATCAATTGGGAAATTATGTAGAGGCTATCGAATTATACAGGCAATCCATATTTCTTTATAAAAGTTTAGACGCGAATAAACATTTTGATCTTGGTCTGGCGTACAATAATTTGGGAACTGCCTATAGAAAAATAGGTTTTTTTTCCGAGCGTTTAAAGAGTTTTGAAACTGCCCGGTTTTATTGGGAAAAGGATGCAACCATAAATTCCAGTTATCTCACAACCCTGTACGGAAACTTGATGAAGATGTATATTGAATACGGCGACAGGGAAAAGGCCAGTGAATTATTTAAGACCATTAGTGCTTTATCGCAAACTGACCCCCCGCCAGCGGATGTGGTCAATTATTTTCGGCTAAGGATTATTTATCAAACATTTGCTGGCGAAAGCAATAATATTGAACGGGAGTTGGAGGAATTTCGGAATTTTTTCGAAACGCTTTCCTTCAAGAAAAGAATGGAATTGAGCCATCATTTTCTAGCTGCCCTTGTTAATGTGGGCGACTATTATCAGGCTGAATCTAAATACGATATTGCAGCTATATATTTGGCCGAGGCTTTGGAAATAGCCGAAAAATACAATCAGCCATACTACACCATGTTCACCCACACCATACTTGCCAAGGTTGCCGATCATAAAAACCAGACTGCCATTGCCATTGACCATTTAGAAACGGCACTGGCCCAACGCGAACAGATTAATATCGGGCAGGTGAACGAGGTGAATATTTTAATTAGAAAAGCGACCCTACAGGCTAAAAAAGGTATGATGGACAAGGCCTTTCAAGACATGCATGAGGCCTTATCAATTTTGGGCGGCACTACCTTTACCTTAACTGATCCAAAGGCAATAACCGAGGAGACCTTTCAAAAACAACACAGTTCCTTTTTTGTAATGGCCCTGAAAGATGCTGCAGGTTTTTATAGCACAATATACAAGACTACGAATGACTGCGAAGATATTTTAAATGCCAAATATTTATATGAACTGGCTGCCCGTGTATTTGCCTTATATTATCAGAACGGCGAATACAACACCAATTTAAACAATCTCAACAAAACAATCAATGAAGGAATTTATGAAGTTCACGTCGCTCTGGAGGTGCCGCTATCGCCTGAAATGCTCACGCTGATTGAAGGCAATAATTCGCAAGTATTGCGAAATGAATTTGAGAGAAAAAATCTCCAATTCCTAAACGTGACGGAAAGCACCCTTGCCCACCGAAATTTTTTACATTTAAAACTCCAAAACCTCGATTCCGACAATCCGGCTGAACAGGATACCCGCCAAAAGCTTGCAGATTCCATAGCCCTTTTGGATTCCCAAATTGCATCCCAAGAACCACTGTATCGTTCTTTTTATACCGAGGATGTGACCCTTCAAAAAATCCAGGATTATCTTAATGAGAAGGAATTGCTGATAAAGTATTTTACGGGTAAAGAAGCTACCTATGCCGTGATCATTTCAGAAAAGGAAATTAAACTTTTTAAACTTGGCGGTACCGATGAGCTTCAGGAAATGTTGAAATCATATTTTCCAATGCTCAGT
>CAZMDY010000107.1:0-7161 GCA_964565295.1 uncultured Aequorivita sp.
TGGGCGAGTATGGGAACGAAGCCTTGCTGTTGTAGATTAAAAAATTGATCGGTAACCCCGAAAGACCTCTGTAAATAAGACATTTCCACCAATACCTTATTCCCGACAACAGTCAAAATTTCCTTTTTATCAATAAGGTCATCAAATCCGGGATCCATCATATATTCCGCTGCAGCCAAAATTCTGAAATCACTAAAACCACCCTCCTTTAGCATAGATTCGAATTCTTTAAACTTGACGCCTATTCTTTTTGCGGTGTTGTCATAAAATCCCTCCATAATATGAGGAGTGGCAACCAAACCTATGTATCCAAGTTCGGTGTATTGTTTTAACATTTTCAAGGACATTTCTTGGTCTTTGGCTCCATCATCAATATCGGGGATAACATGGCAATGCATATCAGTCAGCCCTTCCAAATAATCAGCAATAAAACATTTCTTGGTAAAAAACAACATCCTATTTTTTATTACAAACATACGAAGGTTTGAAATTATTTATGGATTTTCATTTTCGAATATGTGTGAATCCGAATTGGGGGCATTTTGCACATTGTGGCGTGAGTACATACCTTGGCGTTGATTAATTTTCTTTTCTTTAATAAATACTTATGCTCAATATTTTGTATTGGTAAAAATTGAAGCTAATTTTGTGTAGAATTTTAAATTAATCTAAACTATATAAATATGAATAAATTAATCCTTTTCCTTGCTGCTGCGATCTTGATTAGCTGTGGCGACAACAAAAAAGAAGAATCGTCTGATATCCAGATCGGTACTCAAGAGAGAACAGAAACTCCAGCCGCCACAGAAGCCCCTTCTGACGATTCTGTTACAACCGTAACTATCACTGGAAACGATCAGATGAAGTTCAATAAGGATGAGATCCGTGTTAAATCCGGCCAAAAAATAAGACTTACTCTGAGACACGTAGGTACAATGGATATTAACGTGATGGGACACAACTGGGTGCTACTTGCCCAAGGTGCCGATGTGGCTGCCATTGGACAAGCCGCGGTGGAAGCTGCAGACAATGACTACATTCCTGCCGATATGGAAGACCAAATTATTGTTTATACCAAAATGTTAGGTGGAGGCGAAAGCGACACCATCGAATTTGAGGCGCCTGCTCCAGGAACTTATACGTTTATGTGTACCTTCCCCGGACATTACGCTTTGATGCAGGGAACGTTTATCGTAGAATAATTCCAGCAACATAATTTTTAAAAAGGCCACAAATTTTTGTGGCTTTTTATATTTGGTATGGATCTATCGGAAATTTGTCGCTAATCGTTATTCTTATTTTTGCGATTAAAAAGGAATCCAAAAGGCAACAACACGAACAGGAATAGAAATTTTCCAGTCACAATGCCGAAAATTGTTATTCCCGCAGCAAGTATCATTAATGCTATTTTGTATTCTGGTTTCACTGAATATGAATAATCCTATTCCATTTCATCCTCGCCATAGATCAGTTCAATAAAATCGGCTTTTGCGACATCGCCGAAATATTCTTTTATTTCGATATTTTTTAGAAGTTCATCAATCTCCGTTCTTACGTAGCGAGCGCCTTTGAGAAGATTTTCAAGAAATTCGACCGGTTCCTTTCCGAAGAAATCGCCATAGATTCTAAAATCCTCGATATTCCCTTTTTCCACAAAAATCCGTAGATCAATTTCCCCTATAGGAAATCGTTTGCTGCGGTGGATATTGAATTTTGGCGAGCGCCCATAGTTCCAATCCCAAGTGTCGTACTTTTCCTCTTTTAGTTGATGCACTGCCTTCCATTCTTCTGGAGTTAAATGGTACGTTTCAAAAGGTTCACTTTCGTCATAAAGCCCTTCCAATAAAAGGCTTCGGAATTCCTCTATCTTTAAAGGGGTTTTTAAATATTCAGAAATATTAGCGACCCGACTGCGCACCGATTTATGGCCTTTGGACTGGATTTTACTCATCTTTACATTTAGGGCGTTTACAACTTCACCCAAATCCGTATCTAGTAAAAGAGTGCCATGGCTTACCATTCTTTTACCGGTGGAAAATTGTGCTGTTCCCGAAATTTTCTTTTCATCAACTTGAATATCGTTTCGGCCCTTTAATTCTGCATCCAAGCCCAGACTTTTTAAAACCTTGACCACGGGAGCGGTAAATTTTTTAAAATTATTAAGACTCTTAATATCGTGATTGGTAATAAAGCTGAAGTTCAAATTGCCAAAATCGTGATACACGGCTCCGCCACCGGAAATTCTTCGTACCACGTGGATGTTATTTTGTTCTACATAATTTTGGTTCACCTCCTCCAAGGTATTTTGGTTGCGGCCAATAATTATGGAAGGTTCGTTGATGTAAAAAAGTAAATAATCGGAATCTGGACTGAAATTTCGGAGGGCGTATTCTTCCAGAGCAAGGTTTAACTTAGGGTTGGTAATGCCTTCATTTTCTATGAAAATCATGTATGAAATATTTTAGACAAAGATAATAAACCTTCCATTTCTATCGTGTTGAAAGGAAAGTATACTTTAATTACCTTGGAAAAGAGGTTTCTGATATTTCCTTGGAATCTACATAAAAATCCTTCTTGATTTCGAAAGTCTTCATCGACTTGGGAATTTTCAATGCTTTCCAAGTTGCGGTGGGCTGGATCCATTGTTCCTTTCCGTTTATGATCGCTATCACTGGCATATCAAAATTTTCGATGATGTTCACATATCGGTAGTGCAGTTTTCGTTTCTCTTTTCTGTATTCCACTTTTGGGATTTTCGTGGTACGTAAATATTGATCCCAGAATTCCGTTAGGTCAATTCCGATTTCGTTGGAGATAAAATCCTCTACTTGTTTGGTGGTCACCGTTTGATGGTAAAATGTTTTGTTGAGTTGACGGAGAAGGTTCCGCCATTTTTCATCGTCCTCGATCAATTGCCGAAGCGTATGAAGAATATTGGCCCCTTTATAATACATATCACTGCTGCCGCGGCTGTTCAGATTGTATTGGCCAATTATTGGTCTGTCGTTCAATATGTTTCTGCGAAGACCGATCACATATTCCGAAGAAGCCTTTTTACTGAAAAAATAATCCAAATATAGGTTTTCGGCATAACAGGTAAACCCTTCGTGGATCCACATATCGGCCACATCCTTGTTGGTAATGTTATTTGCAAACCACTCGTGTGCACTTTCGTGGATAATGATAAAATCGAATTCCATTCCCCATCCAGAACCAGAAAGATCCCGCCCCAAATAGCCATTCTGAAATCCATTTCCATACGTAATGCTACTCTGGTGTTCCATTCCCAAATAAGGGGCTTCCACAAGTTTGAAACCGTCCTCATAAAATGGATAAGGACCAAACCAATGTTCAAAAGCTTCAATCATCATCGGGACTTGTTTGAATTGCTTTTTGGCCTTTTCCTCATTCTCTTGCAATGCGTAATAATCGATATCCAGTGGTCCTTTTTCGCCTTGGTATGTTTCTTTCCAGTGAACGTAATCTCCAATATTGATGTTTACGCCATACGTGTTTATTGGGTTGATGACCTCCCAAATCCAAGTTTTCGTATTTTCGTTCTCAATTACCTTTTTGAGCCTTCCGTTGCCGACATTCATTAAATCTTTCGGCGTAGTAACTGAAACTATCACTCCATTGTCCGGCTCATCATAAGGGTGGTCCTTCAAGGGCCACCACACGCTCGCACCAATTCCTTGGTTGGAAGTGGCGATGAAATGGTTCCCATTGCTGTCCTGTGTCCAAGTGAAACCACCATCCCAAGGCGGACGTTTTGCCACTCTTGGTTTTCCGGAGAAATAGAGCGTTAGTTTATTTTCTTCACCTCCGGCTTGTGGTTCTTGGAGCTTTAGAAAATGAGCGCTTCCTTCTGATGTAAACGATATTTCATGTCCGTTTTGGATTGCCTTATCAATTTTCATCGGACTTTGAAGATCGATTTGCATGGTGGTGCCCGATCTGATTACTTTATAAGTGATGGTATTTGAGCCTTCTATGGTTTTTTCAGAAGGAGTTACGGTTACTTTTAAATCGTAATGGAGCACGTTCCACCAAGCCCGTTCTGGTGTTATGCTGCCGCGAAGAGAGTCTGCACGGGTAAACTCTTGGGAGTGAACGGATAAATTAAAGAGCAAGAGAACAAGAATAAAAACTTTTTCTTTCATAGCTGAAATTTCAAGGTGGACGTTTAAAAGTACCAAAAAACTTCTCAGAACCTTTCGGGGATTTTAAAAACCATGCATATTTATTTCATCTTTCAAAGTTCTTCCACAACCAATGCCAGTTTCTTGCCATTAGGGCTTACTGCCATTCGGGTAATGTTGGTTACACGAAATTCATCCAATGAGGCAACTTTATTCCATTCGGGTTCGCCAAGGGTATCGTACAGAAATAATCTGCTTCCCATCCCAACTAATATTTGCGCATCATTCAGCCAAACGTAATCTTGGACGCCGCGAGGCAATTCACAAACAAAATAACTGTCCTTGGAATCCATATCGAGAATGTAGAGGTCATGGTTTTCTGATTCATTGACCAATGTATAGGCCATTGAATTGGTTTGGGGAATTTTCTGGAGGGATCTTCCCGCGTTTTGCAACAAAGTGTCGGTGGATTTTGTTTTCAAATCGATCAAGACCAGATCCAAATGGTTTCCGGATAAAACTGTGGCAAGAATTTTTTCGTCGTTATAAAATGCGAAATAGGCTACTTGTAAATTTTCAATCAGTTCTGATGAGGAACCTGTTTTTATATCGTATTTATATAAACCTTGCTTTCCATCTTTATCAAGTCTAACTGCTGCGATATTATTTTTTGAAGGGAATTTTTGTGGTGAAAATTCACCGCCATCGGTTTTTGGGTTGACCCATTTTGTGGATTTAGTGGCCAGATTGTATTGGACAATATCGGTTTGTCCGTTATTGGTTCCTGCAAATATTATGGATTCATTAGAGATAAAGGAGGGTTGGTTGTCGTATCCTTCACTGTTGGAAATATTCTTGGCGTTTAACAATTCCAGACCTTCATAAGCAAAGGCCATGTCAAAAACATAGATTTCTGTATTGTCTTGGGCGAATAATATTCCATTGATGAGAAGAAACGAAAGTGCAATTAATTTTTTCATTAAACTCTGTTTTGGTTCAAAAATAGCAAAGTCTGCGCCAAGAGGGAGGCGGAACGGAAATATGTTTATTCAATTCTTTGAGCATATATTCGGTAAAATAGTCTTCCAGAAAAATGAGATTGTTTTCCTTCTTTTCAAGTTGAATATAATTTTTCAGTCTTTTTGTTAATTAGAATGGATACTCGTTTTCCGCAATCACTTTTTCCGCAATCGTTCCTCGCAACTGCGCAATATTTGGCATATTTTGATATTTTGCGAAACGCTTTAAGCCCATCAACAACACACGTTGTTCATCACCTTCGGAGAAAGAAAGGATCGCTTCTTTGGCTTTTATGGTAATAATATCCACGGCGTGATATAGATAAAGCTGGGACATTGCGATTTGTTCTTTTAGGGCAGTTTCCCCAAATCTTTTTGCATTCTTTTCCGTTCTAAGAATTGCACTTTCGGCCATATAGATTTCAATCAGGATGTCTGCCGCGGCCAAGAGTGTTTGTTGGTGTTTTTCCAGTTCCGTGCCGTATTTTTGAACGGCACTTCCAGCTACCATTAAGAACACTTTTTTCAATTTAGCTACCATTGCTTTTTCTTCGGAAAGTAATTCTGAAAAATCCGGGGTTTCAAAAGAAGGTATCCCCATCAATTCCGAAGCGACTGCCTGTGCTGGATTCAATAGATCCACGTGGCCTTTCATCGCTTTTTTCACAAGCATTCCCACGCAGAGCATTCTGTTTATCTCGTTGGTTCCCTCATAAATACGGGTAATGCGGGCATCACGCCACGCAGATTCCATGGGTGCATCTGCACTGTAGCCCATTCCACCATAAATCTGGATTCCTTCATCAGTACAATGCTGGATGTCCTCAGATACGGCAACCTTTAAAATAGAACATTCGATGGCGTACTCTTCAACGCCTTTGAGCTCAGCTATTTGTGGGCTGTTTCCAGCGGCAATCCTGAGCGCAATTCTGTCCTCAATGTTTTTTGCCGCTCTATAGGAAGCACTTTCGCCCACGTAGGCATTGGTTGCCATTTCGGCCAATTTAAGTTTGATCGCCCCAAAAGAGGAGATGGGTACTTCAAACTGGATTCTTTCATTGGCGTATTCCACCGCTTTTGAAATAGTTCTGCGCTGTCCATCAAGTCCAGCTGCGGCAAGTTTTATCCGTCCAACGTTCAAGGCATTCATAGCAATTTTAAAACCTTCGCCTCGATCACCCAACATATTTTCAACTGGCACTTTGGTGTCATTAAAGAAAACTTGTCGGGTAGAGGAGGAGTGGATTCCGAGTTTTTTTTCTTCCTCGCCCATTGTGATTCCGTTCGTTGGATCATTTTCCACTATAAAACCGGTAATGTATTTATCGTTTTCGATTCTTGCGAAAACGATCATTGTATGGCAGAAACCTGAATTGGAAATCCACATTTTCTGACCTGAAATGGAGTAATATTTTCCGTCTTCGGAAAGAATTGCTTTTGTTTTTCCGCTGTTGGCATCACTTCCGGCACCGGGCTCGGTAAGGGCATAAGCACCAAACCATTCGCCAGTTGCCAGTTTTGGAAGGTATTTTTGTTTTTGCGCTTCAGTTCCATAAAGCGTAATCGGAAGCGTTCCAATTCCGGTATGTGCGCCAAAGGCAGTAGCGATGGATCCACTGGCGCCCGAAATATAATCGCAAACCAACATACTGGTCACGAAATCCATTCCCAGGCCACCAAATTCTTCTGGAACGGAAACACCAAGCAATCCAAGTTCGCCCGCTTTTTTCATTATCTCTTCCGTAAGCGCATAATCCTTGTACTCAAATCTCTCTTTTAGTGGCCAGATTTCCCGATCCACAAATTCCTTCACGGAATCGCGCATCATTTTTTGTTCATCTGAAAAATCCTCAGGAGTGAAGATGTCTTCAGCTTTTGTTTCTTTTATTACAAATTGACCGCCTCTTAGAAGTTCGTTATTATTTGTTTCATTTTTCATTTTTCTTATTTTTTATAATGGTGCAAGAAAATAGAAGAGAGTGCAGAGAATAGAGATTTTA
>CAZMDY010000108.1:0-7081 GCA_964565295.1 uncultured Aequorivita sp.
GCGACACGGTTTACAACCCTGTAATGGTTCCCCAAATTTCACAATCTACCGCTCTTTATCACGAATCTACTTTTCTGGAGCCCCACCAACATCTGTGTGAAAAAACCAAGCACAGCACTGCCGCTGAAGCAGGAAAGATTGCCAAGCTAGCCCAAGTGGGCACGTTGATCTTGGGCCATTATTCAGGAAGATATAGAAATTTGGAGCTCTTCAGGAAAGAGGCCCAGTTACATTTTAACAATGTGCTTCTCGCCGAGGACGGGAGATCTTTTTCCTTTTGATTCTTTTCTTTTTGGAGCAATTTTTTGTAGTTGGTGCCCACACAATTTCAATCGGAATTGGCTATATTTATCAATTAAAAAACAATGGAAGAAAAACTGTACAACTACCGAAAATCCTACGAGAAGGATGCCTTATCGGAAAAATCGGTCGACGAAAATCCGATGCAACAATTCCGAAATTGGTTTTTTGAAACAAAGGAAAGCGGGACAGTGGACGAGGTGAACGCAATGACTGTTTCAACAATCAATGAAAATGGATTTCCGAAGGGAAGAGTGGTTCTTCTAAAAAAATATGATGAGCAGGGTTTTTACTTCTACACTAACTACAACAGTGAAAAGGGCAGGGCCCTTACCTCCAACAGCAAAATCTCTCTTTCGTTCTATTGGCCAAAAATGGAGCGACAAATTATTATTCAAGGAACTGCCGAAAGAACATCAGAAGTAGATTCTACTAATTATTTTCATTCTAGGCCCAGAGGAAGCCAATTGGGCGCATTGGTATCGACCCAAAGCATGCCTATAGATTCGAGGGAAGTTTTGGAGCGGAAATTGGCCGAACTAGAACAAGAATACCAAGGCAAGGAAATCCCAAAACCGGAAAATTGGGGCGGAATTTTAGTTCGACCCTTGTGCATTGAGTTTTGGCAGGGCAGACCAAACCGACTTCACGACCGAATTCGTTATACGTTAAAGAATTACAAATGGGGCATTGTGCGTTTGGCACCCTAAGGAATCTGATGATTTAAGTGAGGGATAAATAGTGTAAAAATTCATTTATCCGCCCAAATCTCATTCATATCGTATACATACATTCTTCGCCTCCGTAAAAAATTGGAGTGCTTCAAAACCACCTTCCCGACCAACTCCACTGGTCTTTATTCCGCCAAAAGGTGTGCGTAAATCGCGGTTTAGCCAAGTGTTTACCCAGACAATTCCTGCTTCTATCTCTTTTGAAATACGCATTGTTCGGTTTACATCAGAAGTCCAAAGTGTGGCGGACAAGCCATATTTTACCGAATTTGCCATTGCCAGCACCTCTTCTTCAGTTTCAAATGTCATTATGGTGAATACGGGGCCAAAAATCTCTTCTTGGTTTACACGACATTGATTGTCAAAAACTTCAATAACCGTTGGTTCAAGATAGTAGCCGTTTTCCAGCCCTTTGACCTTGACTCGATTTCCGCCGAAAAGAATCTTTCCGCCTTCTTCTTCGGCGAGTTTAATGTAGGATTCCACTTTTTCCAAATGTTCTTTTGACACCAAGGCGCCTAAATTTGTCTTCTCAACAAAAGGATTTCCAACTTTCAGCTGTTTGGTCTTCTCGACAAAATCTTTTTTGAATTTTTCGTAAATGGTTTTTTCCACAAAAATTCTGCTTCCGCAAAGACAGATCTGACCTTGGTTTGAAAAGCTGGATTTTAGTGTAGTTGCGAGCATTTTCTCGTAATTGCAATCTGCAAAAATGAGATTTGGGTTTTTTCCACCCAGTTCCAAGGACAGTTTTTTGAACATTGGAGCGGCAGTTCGGGCAATGTGTTCCCCTGTTGTGGTGCCTCCCGTAAACGAAATCGCTTTTATATGAGGATGTTCTACAATGGCCTGTCCGGCAGAAGGTCCTGTTCCATGTACAATATTTAATACACCTTTGGGTAAGCCGGCGTCGGTACAAATTTCGCCCAAAAGGAATGCAGTCATTGGCGTTATTTCGCTCGGTTTTGCCACTACGGTATTTCCCGAAGCGATAGCTGGTGCGATTTTCCAAGAAAACAGATAGAGCGGAAGGTTCCAAGGCGAAATGCACCCTACCACGCCAATAGGTTGGCGCAACGTAAAATTCATCGTGTTCAAGCCTACGCTTTCATGCGCCTCGCTGGCAAACTGTGTGATTGCGTTTCCAAAAAAACGAAAGTTGGACGAAGCCCTCGGAATATCAACAGACATTGCCAAACTCAATGGTTTGCCGTTGTCCTTTGCTTCGGCTTCGGCAAAATCAACCAAATTTTCATCAATCAAATCGGCAATTCTCAAGAGAATTCGGCTGCGTTCATCAATAGTGGTATTGCTCCATTTTGGGAAGGCAGTGTTCGCAGCTTGATATGCGTTTTCAATATCTGTAGAGCCAGAATCTGCTATTTTTGAATACACTTCGCCATTGGAAGGATTGTAATTGTCCAACCATTTATTTGAAAGTGGTTCAGCGTATGCGCCGTTTATATAGTTGAGAATTCTCACCTTTTTGCTTTTTTAAGTGGGGAATAAGCCATCGCCTTGATCTCAACCACCAAATGGGGATGCGGCAATTGATGGACGGCGACGGTGGTGCGCGTCGGGCCGGTTTCTCTGTCGAAATATTCAGCGTAAACTTGGTTATACCCCGCGAAATCGTTCATATTTACCAAAAAACTGGTTATGTCCACAACATCTGCCAAAGATGCACCCTCTGTGGCCAAATAGTCCTTTATATTTTCCAGTACGGCTCGGGTCTGTTCTTTGATATCAAAATGCATGGTGCCCATCTCATCAATTTTATTCACGCCTGCAAAAGTATTGTCGGGCAAGCGGGAACTTGTGCCGCTTATGAAAATATAATCGCCCACTCTTTTCACATGTGGATATGCGCCTCTCGGTGTAGCTTTGCCTTCAACCAGCCTGCTTTTGTTTTCCATAATCTGAATTGTTTTGATTTTAAATTTTTAATCGAGATGGCGACTGGCCTAATACTTCAAGTAATCAGCCAAATCATTTTTTGAAAGGATAGCCTCGGTTTTCTTTTTTACAGCTTCTAGTTTAGTTTTCAGCGGCATGTCTTCAGGCAGCTTACCCATATGCAACATTTCCAGAATTGCATTGTCCTGCGCTCTTCCTTTGCGTTTCGCTTCGAAATAGGTAAGATCTTCCTTAAAAGTCACGAGGGAGTATTTACTGTAATATTCCTCCGGAAATTCCGTTTCAAATGCGGTTTCGAGTTTTCGTTTCCTCTGAAAAAGTTCCATTCCGGTGTGTGCTTTCATTTCATCAAAATTATCAACAGCGAGATCGCAAATGGCATCTGCATCATTTTTACGTACTTTTTCATAGGCATCAAATATAGTTTCCCACGTGAATTCACCATCATTTAAACCATCTTTAAATTTGATTAAAACTTCATCAAAAACCGCAACATCCTCAAAACTGGCATTCATTCCTTGTCCATAAAAAGGGACCATGGCGTGTGCGGCATCGCCCATCAACAATGTTTTTCCGAACCGATTCCACGGATCGCACTTTACGGTTCCCATTGCGCCAATGGGATTGCTTGAAAACTGTTTTGCCAAATTGGGCATCAACTCCAGCACGTCGGGATATTCTTTTTCGAAATATGCCTGTGTCATTTCCGGAGAAGTCAAATTTTCAAAACAATAGTCACTGTTCTTATAGGGCAGAAAAAGTGTTACGGTAAAACTGCCGTTCAAATTGGGTAGCGCTATAAGCATATCCTCACCCCGTGGCCATATATGAAGGGCATTTTTATAGATTTGGTATCCGCCGTTTTCACTAGCAGGGATCTCTAATTCTTTGTAGCCATGTCCGAGCCACTGTTGGGAAATATTGAAAAGAAAGGATTTGTCCTTGACCATGCTTTCTCGGACGATCGAGCCAGCCCCATCAGTCCCAAAAATTACGTCGGCGGAATAAACGGTTTTTCTTCCTGTACTAAATTCTTCAAAAGTTGCCAAAGTAGCATCAAAATCCACTTCGGTGCAGGCGTGATTGAAGATCATTTTTACATTGGGCATTTTTTCAGCTTCGTTGAGCAATAATTTGTTCAATCCAGGACGCGACACCGAGTTGATATATTCACCTTCTCTACCGCTATACGGGCTAAGAAATGTATTCCGCGATTTTTCATGGATCATTCTTCCGGTCATGGGGATCAGAAGTTCTTGGACAGCTTTTTCCACTCCTGCAAGTCGCAGTCCGCGCAATCCGCGATCACTTAAGGCCAGATTTATGGAACGTCCGGCATCCAAGGTTACCTTTCGTAAATCCGGTCGCTTTTCTATCAAGGTTATATTGAAACCGTGTTGCGCCAAACGTAGGGCGAGTAGGCTACCGCAGAGTCCGGCACCGATTATTAAGATATTATTATTGGCCATATTTTATTTTTTTCACAGGGGACTAATGAAAATAAGACGTAGGATCAAGATTTTTGATTTTGGTCATATTTTAGTCGAGCGTCAATTTGTTAGAATTTCCTTTAATTTTTCCGAAAAACGAAAAACATCTTCAAAATTATTATAGAGTGGGGTGGGGGCGATCCGGATTACATCGGGTTCACGCCAATCGCTTATAATCCCCGCTTGGGTCAATTTTTCGTGTAAACTTTTATCTGGATTTCTAACTTGAATTGAAAGTTGGCAGCCACGTTCCTCAGGATTTCTTGGAGTGATTACAGTGATGGCTTCATTTTTCATTTCGTCCAGCAAGAATTCTAAATAACCGGTAAGTTTTATGGATTTCTTTCGAAGTTTTTCAAAACCCGCTTCTGCAAATGTGTCCAAAGATGCACGGATTGCGGCCATCGATAAAATTGGGGGATTGCTAAGTTGAAAGCCTTCCGCTCCGGGCAAAGCCTCAAACTCGTGACGCATGTTGAAACGGGTGTTTTTATTATGTCCCCACCATCCCGCAAAACGTTTCAGATTTTTATTGTTTGCGTGACGCTCGTGCACAAAGCACCCGCCCAAACTCCCTGGGCCACTGTTTAAATATTTATAGGTGCACCAAACTGCAAAATCAGCTCCCGAACGGTGCAAGCTTGGTTGGATATTTCCCGCACCGTGAGCCAAATCAAAACCGACCCTACAGCCGTATTTGTGCCCCAGTTCAGTAATTTTTGTCAACGGGAAGGATTGGCCTGTATAATAATTGGTGCTGCCGATCATCAGCAAGGCGATTTCATTTCCTTGTTTTTGCATAAGTTCTTCCAAATCTTCAAAACGGCACAGGGTTTCACCTTTTCTCGGCTTCCAAAGCACCAGTCCATCCTTTGGATCTATTCCGTGGAACTTCAACTGACTTTCAACTGCATATTTGTCGCTGGGAAAAGCATCGCTTTCAACCACAATTTTGTATTTGGTTTTGGTAGGTTGAAAAAACGAGACCATCATTAGATGGAGATTTGTGGTAAGCGTGTTCATCACGACTACTTCGGAGGGTTTTGCTCCAACGATTTTTGCCATATTCTCCGTCAAAAACTCATGGTAGGGCAACCACGGATGTTTTCCTTCCAGATGGCCATCAACTCCTAAATTGGCCCAATCCTCAAGCTCTTCTTTTATATATTCTGAAGTGATTTTGGGTTGAAGACCGAGGGAATTCCCACACAGGTATATCAATTCTTCGTTGGACTGGTTTTTCGGGATGTGGAATTTATTTCTGAAGTGAGCCAATGCATCCTCGGCATCTTGTTTTTTGGCGTATTCTAAGGAATTTTGAAACATTTTTGGAAATGTGATTAACTGCTTCTCGCAAAAATATGAATTAATTTTCGGTTATATTGATCCGGCTTAGTTTCAAAAAGCAATAAATTACCCATCGCTTCCAATTTTTTTGTAATTTTAGGTTTTGAAGTGATTTAAAAAAGGAAATGTAATGAATGTAAAAGACAATAAGGAACACAATAGGTTTGAAACAGAAATAGAAGGGCACCAAGCTTTTGTGGAATATTCTGTGAAACCGGAAATCGTTGTGTTGGAACACACAGAAGTGGACAAGGCCTTGGGGGG
Source organism: uncultured Aequorivita sp. (assembly GCA_964565295.1). Classification (GTDB taxonomy): domain Bacteria; phylum Bacteroidota; class Bacteroidia; order Flavobacteriales; family Flavobacteriaceae; genus Aequorivita. The sequence continues at coordinate 6,050 of CAZMDY010000108.1, forward strand.
CAGGGGTGTAGGGAGCGAATTGGTGGAAGCCGTTTTGTTGCAGATCGAGCAGCGCGGACTCAAAGTGATCCCTAAATGTGGTTTTATAAAAAAGTATATCGGTAAACATCCGGAGTGGGAGTCGATTGTTTATAGGGAGTAAATCACACAGGACTCAAAGTCTGTTTTACCACGAATGTATGAATATTTCTTACATGTGGCTAATATGTGAATTCATGGCGTATAATATCGTTGAGAACAGTACTAAAGTTCTCAAGATCTCTACTGTGCGTCTTTTTAATCACTTTTTAATAAACTTTTTAACTGCGTTTTCTCCATTCCCATTTTTGACAACTATAAAATACAAGCCCGGGGCCAATGTCTTTACATCAATTGTAGAGGTGCTGTTCTCCAGTGTGTTTTGCAATAATTTTTTGCCCTGCAAATCAAAAATGGTTGCAATTGCAACCTGATTGCTGTTTAAATTTATATGTAAAGTTTCTTGGACCGGGTTGGGGTAAATAGAAATTTGGGACAGTAAATTATTTTTGGGGACATTCAAATAATTTTGATTGCTGTGAAATATGAGCTTGTTTTGTAAATAGTCACTTATAATTAATTTTCTCGCAGCACCATAGGTAAACTGATAATACATGGTTAGATTGAGATTATCACTTAGAAAATCGAATGCATTTTGCTTAAAAGTTTCTATGTACGTATTGCTAAAACCGGCAATTGGTTCACAAGCAGCAACAGTGTTTTCCAATATTCCACAACTAATGAAGGAAGGTCCCTGACAACACGGAACATCCAAATTCCAACTCGTATTGAGTGCCACCAATATTTCACCACATATAGAAATGGTAAAGGTGCCTTCATAAATATCGGCTATGGTAAGTGCTGCGCCATAGGGCAATTCCATGGTTTGTCCTTGATAAATGACGTGGGTCAAACTCCACTGATGGTTGGGAGGTTCATGGCCCCAATAGGGAGATTCTGCCTGTCCGTTAATTTCATTTGGAGTATTTGAGAATTCGATATAGCTGTTATCTG
>CAZMDY010000109.1:0-6951 GCA_964565295.1 uncultured Aequorivita sp.
TCGATCGTAAATGGCTTTGGAATGGGCTTCAAAATCCACATCAAAAAAAAGCGTGTGGTGCGCCACATTTTCAATTTTTTTGTCAAAACCCAAATAAAAGAGTAGGGCGGAAGGAGCTAGAGTTTTCTTTTCCCAATAATCTTCGGAATATTGGCGGTATTTCTTGTCCAATAAACTTTCGGTGTGGTGGTAATCCGCACCGCTCAGGATTATATCGGCTTTGATCTTTTCTCCATTTACAATCATTCCGGTTGCCGTGCCGTTTTCAACTACAATTTTGTCAACATTATGATTCATTTTAATTGACACTCCCAATTCGGAAGCGAGATCGGCGATTCCTTTTACAACGGAATACATTCCTTTTTTTGGATGAAAAGTGCCCAGACCAAAATCGGCATAGTTCATAAAGTTATAGAAAGCCGGCGTTCGGGAAGGCTTTGCGCCCAAAAACAAAACGGGAAATTCCAAGATCGAGATCAATTTTGGATTCGTGAATTCGGTGCGTACTTCTTTGCTGATTGTGCTGAAAAACTGGTCTATTTTTTTCGCCGTTTTTAGAGTGATCAACTCCAATGGCGAAACTCCCGGACGATAGACCAAATCTTTTATTGCAATGTTATAATTGTCTTGGGCGTGGCCGATGAATTTTCTCAATTTCACGGAACTTCCCGGTTCTTCCGCTTCAAATTCTGTACATATTTTTTCCAAAGTGTCGGGGATTATGATAGAATCATTTTCTCCAAAAAACACTTTATACGCAGGGTTTAGCTTTATCAAGGAATAATAATTGGAAGGTTTTTTGTCGAAATCCGAAAAGAACCGTTCAAAGACATCGGGCATCCAGTACCAAGTTGGACCCATATCAAAAGTGAACCCTTCTTTTTTGAATTGCCGCGCTCTTCCGCCCAAATAATTGCTTTTTTCATAAATGCTTACCTGGTTTCCCGTTTTTGCCAGATAACAAGCAGCAGCGAGGGATGAAAAACCAGAACCGATTACTGCAATTTTTTTCTTCATATTTGTTTCGCAAATTTAGCCTTTATTTTAATCAACACTGAACACCATCTGTTTCTTCGATTTTATAAAAGCACCATAACTATCTTCTTTAAATCTTCTTCTTAAAAATCAAATGCTTTATTTTCAAGCAATAAAGTTTTTCGGGTAAAACCGATAATCCTCTTCTTTTACTTAAATTTGTCCATCCTTCAAATTTGGCTACGATACACTATCAAGCTGTTTAAAGACTTATAGACAATAAACGCCGTTATCATTATGCATTTTCGTTTTTTTGTTTGTTTCTTGTTGTTTTGCAATCTAAATCTTTTCGCCCAGGTTCTTACAGTGAGAGATTCAAAATCCAATGTACCAGTAGAACTGGTCACTTTATCTAACGGGAACAACGTTTATACCACAACCAATACAATGGGGCAGGCTGATATCTCCAAATTTAAAAACGCTGAATCTATTGAAATCCGAAGTTTGGGTTATAAAACTTTGGTAAAAAGTTACGCCGATCTGCAAGTTGCTAATTTTCAGTTGGTTTTGGAGCCAACGGACCTAAATTTGGACGAAGTTGTAGTGTCTGCAACCAAATGGCGTAGGGGAAAACGAAACGTGGCAGCAAAAATTAGTTCTATTACACCAGAACAAGTGGCGCTTCAAAATCCACAAACGGCAGCGGATCTACTGGAAACTTCGGGAAAAGTATTTATCCAAAAAAGTCAACAAGGGGGGGGAAGTCCAATGATTAGGGGTTTTTCTACAAATAGATTGTTATATTCCATAGACGGCGTGCGGATGAACACGGCCATATTCCGTTCGGGAAACCTTCAGAATGTAATAAGTCTAGATCCTTTCGCAATTGAAAATACAGAAGTTTTATTTGGCCCAGGTTCGGTGGTGTATGGAAGTGATGCCATTGGCGGCGTAATGTCTTTTCAAACTTTGACACCACAGTTCTCTTTAACGGATTCACCTCTTATAACGGGTAAGGCATTATTTAGGTACGCTACAGCCAACAAGGAAAAAACAGGACATTTTGATGTTAATGTGGGATTTGGAAAATGGAGTTTTATCACAAGCGTCAGTTCCTTTGATTTTGACCATTTAAAACAAGGTAGCCATGGTCCAGAAGATTATATTAAAGATTATTACGTCCAACGGCTGAACAATACTGATGTGGTCATTTCGCAGAACGATAAATTGTTGCAGATTCCCACGGCGTATTCACAGATGAATATTATGCAGAAATTCCGGTTTCGTCCCAATGAATTTTGGGAAATGCAATATGGCTTTCATTATTCGGAATCTTCGCCGTATGGGCGCTATGATAGGCACCAGAGAAAAAGGGAAGGGACTGCCCGGTATGCCGAATGGAACTACGGTCCCCAAATATGGATGATGAACAATTTGGGTGTGGAATATCACCACCCCAATGTTTTTTTTGACCGATTAAATTTCCGATTGGCCCATCAATGGTTTGAGGAAAGTCGAATTGATCGTTCCTTGAATAAGTTGGAAAGAAACAGTAATTCAGAAGAAGTCGGCGCATACTCTGCGAACGCCGATTTTATAAAATCTATTGGGACAAAAAATACGTTGTTCTACGGATTGGAATATGTTTTGAACAAGGTCCAATCCTATGGGGAATTGACAGATATTTCCAATGGAGCCACAACGCCTGGTCCATCCCGATATCCGAATAGCAGATGGCAGTCTATGGCTGTTTATATCACGGATGAATTTGATGTTTCCGATCGATTTTCTTTAAGCGGAGGGATTAGATACAACCATATTTTGCTTGATTCGGAATTCGACACTACCTTTTATCCATTTCCTTTTACCGAAGCCCAAATAGATAAAGGTGCTCTTACAGGAAGTTTGGGCGGTGTTTATCGTCCTTCGAGATCTTGGGTTTGGAGTGTAAATTTGGGAACAGCCTTCCGAGCTCCCAACGTTGATGATGTGGGCAAAGTTTTTGATTCGGGCCCAGGACAGGTGGTGATTCCAAATCCCGATCTAAAACCTGAATATGTGTACAATGCCGATTTGGGAGTTGCCAAAGTATTCGGGAATAGCATAAAAATGGATGTAACCGGATATTTTTCATATTTAAAAAATGCAATGACCCGACGCGATTTTAAGTTCAATGGCCAGGATAGTATTATGTATCAAGATCAAATGAGCAAAGTGCAGGCCGTACAAAACCTTGCTGAGGCAAATGTTTATGGGCTACAAGTGGGAATTGAAATTAAACTGCCAAAAGAGTTTGGATTTAGTGCGGATTTCAATTTGCAAAAAGGAGAAGAAGAATTGGACAACGGACAAAAAAGCCCCTCACGCCATGCCCCACCTTTTTTCGGCGTTTCTCGATTGACCTACCAAACCAAAAAACTTGATATGGAAGTGAACCTTGCTTTCCAAGGGGAAAAAGATTTTGACCAGATGCCTGAAGAAGAAAAAAACAAGACAGAAATTTATGCTTTGGACGAAAATGGAAATGTACATTCGCCAGCATGGTACACTCTCAACTTCAAGACACTATATAAGTTCAATGAGAAGTTCCATATAAGCGGGGGCGTAGAAAACTTGACAGATCAGCGCTACCGGCCTTATGCTTCGGGAGTTTCAGCGGCGGGAAGAAATTTTATCTTGGCGCTTACTGGATTTTTTTAAATGTGGGGATTTTATCAACCTTCCACCTCAAATTAAATATTTCAAACTGCTCTTTTTAAGGAGTTGGTTAGGTTTTACCACGAATGCACGAATAATCATATATAACCATTCGTATATTCGTGGCCTTCCTGAAACAGTTAAATATCCTATTTTCTGGTATAAATTTTGAATTTAAAAATCGTTTAAACCAAAATCATGAATACAATAAGAATTTTCTTAACAACAATCTCCCTCTTATTTTTCGTGACTATGATGGCCCAAGATGAAGAAGTAAACAATTCATTTTCAATAGAATCGCTGTTAGAGTCGAAAAATTTCGAGTTTATTGCCAATACGATGCTTCCATTGAGCGGTCCTTCCAAAAATTTGGTAGGGGATGGATATTCAGTTGTTTTTTCACAAGATAGCATTGTCAGCGATTTACCTTATTACGGAAGAGCATATAGAGGGCTGGGAACTGGAAAGTACAAAGGAATGCGGTTTCAGGGAAAACCCAACGTATTTACTGTCGTAAAAGGCAAAAGATTCCAGATAAATGTGGAAGTAAGGGACGGCGAGACTTATGAATTAAGTTTGTCCGTGAGTGATTCCGGCTATGCTACATTGAACATTACCAACAATACCAGGGATATAATATCCTATCAGGGAGAAGTGGTCAGCATTAAATAATTTGTAATTCGTGTGTGCGTGAAATACGATTGTTTACCTTGATCTTCAGCGGAACCAAAGGCGTTTGAGGCCTCTAACATTCTAAAGCACCAATTCCTTAAAAAGTCGTTCCAAGGTCCTGTCCAAGTTTTCACTAAATCCTATATGTGGCCGGGAGGTTTGTATGGATGAACTACGCTGGGCAGTAAGCCATCGGAATCGGTCCGCTATTTCCCACATTGCCACGATCCCGCCCTCTTTAGACCCAGAACAGATTTTGCCAAATGCTTCCAAATTGTTTCTTAATTCCTCTATTTCGATTTCAAGGGAAAATAGTTTGAGCTTGTCTGGATCCAAATGAAATTTGCAATTCAGGTATTTTCCACCTTTACTGAAAAGTATCACCCCAACATTCAGAAATTCCTCGCGTTCCACACGTGGCACCAAACGGATTACCGCATATTCATACAAGTGTTTTCCGTGCATCTTGGATCTGTTTTACAAAAGTATTGGCACTGTTTCTTCGAAGCAATAGAAACTTAAAATATACTTCCCTGATTTCTTCCGGTTTCATTTCGGCCCCTTCCCATTCCAACCAATTCTGGGGGATCAAGTTCGTGAGTTTCCTAAGTTTATTATCACTGAGAAAGGCAATCATTTCATCGTTTATTTGTTGGACCATGTTGGCTTGGGGAAGTAAAACATGATCTTTTATATAAGGGAAGGGAGTTCTGGCCGCCTTCTCATAATCGTGCCAAGAATGATGGAAATAGAATGTTGCTCCATGGTCAATAAGCCAAAGTTCCTTGTTCCACATCAGCATGTTTGTGTTTTTTACCGTGCGGTCTATATTGGTCGTAAATGCGTCAAGCCAGACAATTTTTGAAGCTTCTCGTTCCTCTACTTTTGTAACCACCGGGTCAAAAGTGAGCGCTCCAGAAAGAAAGTGCAGTGCAAGGTTCATTCCTTGGCTGTTTTTTAATAAATCTTGGATTTCCTCGTCGCCCTCGCTGCGGCCAAAAGCTTCATCCAAATTGGCGAAAACAAGCTCAGGGACTCTCAGTCCCAAGAGCCGTGCTAGTTCCCCGCCCAATAATTCCGCAATCAATGCTTTCACCCCATGCCCTGCGCCCCGAAACTTCAGTACATATTTGAACCCATCGTCGCCTTCAGCCAATGCCGGAAGGGAACCACCTTCTCGCAACGGGGTGATATAGCGGGTCACGTTTATTGTGCGTAATTCAATCTGGCTATTTGGCATAAAAAGGAAAATATTTTAAGCAAAATTATACTTATTTGTTGGATTTGGCACTTTGGTTTTCCGTAAGAAGTCCAATTTTCTGTAATGGCTCTTTTTCGCTATTTTTGACGAAAATGAGACAAATATGAAAATAGTGATCTCTCCAGCCAAAACTTTGGATTTTAAAAGCAAACTGCCAACTACAAGAGCAACACAGCCCGAGTTTTTGAACCAGGCAATACGGATCAACCAGAAATTGGAAGGTAAAAGCAAAAATGGCCTCATTAGATTGATGGATATCAGCGATAAACTGGCAGAACTTAATTTTCAGCGCTACAAAGACTTCAATACCCCCTTTACAAAACAAAATGCCCGGCCAGCAATTTACGCCTTTGCTGGCGATGTCTACGCTGGTTTTGACGCGTATTCACTTTCCATAAATAAATTGGACAGGATGCAGGATTCACTCCGAATACTTTCTGGAATGTACGGATTGTTGCGTCCCTTGGATCTTATCCAGCCATACCGTTTGGAAATGGGCACAAAACTCACCCTTGATCGGAAAAAAGATTTGTATGCTTTTTGGAAAGAAATGCTTACCGAAAAGTTGAACAGCGAATTAGAGGATAATGAACTCTTTCTCAATCTCGCCAGTGTTGAATATTTTAAAGCTTTGGATGAAAAAAAATTGAAAGTTCCCGTGATTGCTCCTATTTTTAAAGATTTGGTCAAAGGCCAGTTGAAAATTGTATCGTTTTACGCCAAAAAAGCACGTGGAAGTATGGCTCGTTTTGCAATAGAGAGCGATGTAGATTCTTTAGAGGATATTCTCACATTTAATTACGACGGATATGCCTATAGCGAGAAATATACCGAAAATAATAATGAGCCGGTTTTTATACGGTAAGATTTTTCCTAATGACAATACACCACAAATAATTTTTTAAAAACAGCTTGTTCCACCACATCCATCCATATCCTCCGTATATTCCAGAGTCGGCGACAAAATTGATTGTAGGCACGCTTCCCCCGCCCCGATTTACTTCAGGGAACCTAAAGGAACGGGATGTAGATTTTTGTTATGGCAGCTGCGATGGCCAACTATGGATCATCCTAGATCGTATTTTTGATCTGAATCTGAAATACGAGAATACAGCAGCGGCCATTGCGCAGCGGGAACAATTTCTTATAGAAAAGGGTATCGGGATCTGCGACATGGTAGCTTCGGCGAAACGGGAAAAAATTGATGCTTCCGACATTGGGATGAAAGATGTGGAACTTCGGGATTTGGTGAAGATTCTTCAAGAACATCCAGAAATTGACACCTTATTATTTACCGGAGGAAACAGTAAAAACGGCCCAGAGTATTTCTTTCGACAAAATTTAAA
>CAZMDY010000110.1:0-6812 GCA_964565295.1 uncultured Aequorivita sp.
AACAAAAAAGTCTAGGCTGACGAAACTTTATCTAAATTTATCATTCGGCAGCCAGTTTTCAGGAACTCGCTTTGATGTTTTTGCTAAATAAAGAAATTAATTGATGATTCGATGATAAGAAAAGAGGTCAAGAAATGTGATTCAGACCGTTATACCAAGCGATTCACAATAAAGGATCACGGTTTTATTTTTTATCGGACGCTAATGAAATTAAATAACAACCTCCAAAAAAGGTCTACCTAATTTAGGGCTCTACACGTTTTAAGCCTTAAAGCAAAGCTATCTTAAGTTCCCGTTTATTGGACACTAATTTTTAAAACTAAAAATCTGGTTTAATTCACAAAAAATTAGCAAATGGTCATTGTATAAACCTACTCTATATTAAATATATATTAAAATCAATTTACATTGACTAATTTCAAAACTATAAACGTATCTTCACGCTAAATTAAAAAACAAAAAAACTATGAATAGCAAAGGAAAAGGATTATTGGCATTGGCTGGACTTGCAGCAAGCGCTTATGCATACTGGAAATATAGAAATTTGTCAGTTGAAGAAAAACAACAACTGAAATCAAGAGTGCAGGATACCGGCCGTAAAATTAAAAATACTGTGGGTGACGTTGAAAGCAGTATTTCAGAAAAATATGAGAGTCTGAAAAACAAAGCTCAAAAGGAATACAACAGTCCCAATTCGTTGTAATCCCTTTTAAATGAAAAATCCCGTACGTGTGTGCGGGATTTTTTTTTGATCTATGTTTTAATTTGTTTTAAACCTTCTGAACCCTTACGGCATTCATCCCTTTTTGTCCTTTTTCAAGTTCAAAAGTGACCTTATCATTTTCTGAAATTTCATCGATGATGCCACTCACATGGGTAAAGTATTTCTCATTGTTCTCATTGTCTATGATAAAACCAAAACCTTTTGAGGAGTCATAGAATGAAACTTTTCCTGTGCGGACTGGATCAAAGGCTTCTCTGTCTCCCTCCTCCAACGGCGGTATTCCCAACACAATTTCATCGGGGTCTATTTCAGGCTTAAGGGACGGATCTGGTGGGGTATCGGTTAAGTTTCCTTCGTGATCCACATAAGCAAATTCAATTCCAGTGGATTTATCAGCTTTTCGAGCTTCCTTTTTCTTCTGTTTTTCTTCCCGCTTTTTTTGCTTTGCTTTTTCCTTTTCCTTCTTGTTGTAGGTTTGTTGAGATTTTGCCATTTTTAATTTGAATAAAAAAAGCCATCCACCGTAGGCAAATGACTTATGAAAAGATTATTTTTATAAATGATTCTTATTGATTTTACCTTACTGTCTTAAATTATACTCGTATTCGAATCTTCAAATATACGAAAAAAATACTTTGTAAAATTGACTTTCTCATTTTTTTATTATGGCAATGCGAACCTGACTCTATCTCCAATAGTTGTTCGCAGCTGCAATAGTGGCAAATTCTGCCGCCACCACTTGGCCCACGGCGATGAGCATTGCTGCGTCTTCGGCATAGATCGGTCGGAGTCTTTCCCTTACAACTGCATCGGGCTGGGTCACCTTAATAATCAACCGCGCCATTTTAATAGCCAATTCGCGGCCTTCTTCAGGTGTTTTTGTTATTAGGGAATTTCCCGGTACCAAGGTTACTTCTTCTGTCATCCTTTTATATTTTTTATGGTTAATATTTTTTTAAAACTACTAAATATTCAAGCACCATAAAAACAAACCTCGAAAAAAAGAATACCTCTGAATATTGGAAGGACTCAAATGTCTTCGGAAGAAACGATCTGGACTCCCAAATATGCCAATTTCTCTTTGATGGTTTCAAAAGTTTGAGGGTCCAAAGGCTTAGATGCGTCCTCGATCAAAAAACAAGCAAATCCTTCTTTAAATGCATCATAAACCGAATAATAAACGCATATATCAGCAGCCAAGCCACAAAAATATATTTGGGATGCGCCTTTTGCCTTAAGGTATCCAGCGAGTCCGGTTGATTTTAACTTGCCATTATCGTAAAACGCACTATAACTATCGATTTCACGATCAGTGCCTTTCCTGAAAATTGATTCCCATCTTTGGGAGTCTAGATCTGGGTGGAAAAAAGCCCCATATGTATTTTGAACACAATGGTCCGGCCAAAGAGTCTGGGAGTTTCCGTGGACCTCTATTTCATCAAAAGGTTGTTTGCCTGGATGGTTTGAGGCGAAACTGATATGGCCTTTTGGATGCCAATCTTGTGTAGCGACAATCAAATCAAATTTGTGCTGTATTTTATTGATTACCGGCACTATGGCATCTCCATCGGGAACGGCCAATGAGCCTCCGGGCATAAAATCATTCTGAACATCAATTAAAACTAAGGTTTTCATTCAATAATTGGTATTTGGATTAAGAGAATTGTACAAATTTTAAACAGAAAGGTGGCGGTGATTCTGTGTCACTCTATAATTTATTGACATTTAAAATGAATGATCATCAATCAATTTATGCAATTGGTCTTTCAGGCGGGGGCTTAGGCCAATCTTATAAATATGAGGGTTTTCAAGCCGTTTATACTCCGTTGGAAGCATATCTAAACGAGACTTTGAATATGACGCAATTTCTGAAACAGTTTTAGAATGAACAAGTCTTTTGCCATTTTCCACCACTTTTTCCAATAAGGGTTCTTGTTTAAGACCATCAATTACAAGTTTTTTGGTCGGATCAAAGGGGTGCATCATTTTATCGATCTTTTCTTCCGAAGCTAAGGTAATGGCATCTGCTCCATAGAACATTCCGTTGTTGTCGAAGATTCTGTAAACTTGTTTTTTTGATGGAATTGAAATTTTGATACTGTTCTCAGAAACTTTTATCCGAGGCAAACCATTGAATTCAGAAAGTTTATAGACCCCTCCGAGTGAAGCATCTGGCTGCCCGGTTACCAAATTTGTTCCCACCCCAAAAACGTCGATCGGAGCTTCTTGTTCCTTTAAACTATTGATCACATATTCGTCCAACTGGTTTGAAGCAACAATTTTTACATATTCAAGGTCGGCAGCATCAAGCATTTGACGTGATTTTTTTGCCAAATATGCTAAATCCCCACTGTCCAATCGGATGCCAAACAAACGTTGCCCCCTACTTTCCATTTCTTTGGCAATGGTAATGGCATTTGGCAAACCGCTTTTCAAGGTGTTGTAGGTGTCAATCAAAAGTACACATTTGTTGGGACGAATTTTGGCAAAATCACGGAACGCTTCCAGTTCGTCTACATAACTTTGGATGAATGAGTGGGCCATAGTGCCGGAGCATGGAAGATCAAAATCTTTTGCGGATTTCACATTGCTTGTTCCGTCAAAGCCTCCGATCATAGCCGCCCGCGAGGCAAAATATCCACCCGTTGCATGCGCTCTTCGCAATCCCATTTCAATCAAGGTGCTTTCTGGGGAAGTATGTCTCATTCGACTTGCCTTGGTGGCCACCAAAGTTTGAAAATTAAGAATGTTCAACAGCATAGTTTCCACAATTTGGGCCTCTATAATGTTGGCTTCTACTTGTAAAATTGGCCTGTTTGGAAATACCACATCCCCTTCTCTACAGGAAAAAACACTGCCCTGAAAACGAAAGGTCGATAAATAATCGAGAAAGGCAGGGTCAAAATCGAATTGGTGCAAATATTCCATATCGGAATCGGTGAATGTAAAGTCTTCCAATATATCCAATACATTTTCCAGTCCTGCAAAAACCACATACCCACCATTGAAAGGGATTTTTCGGAAATAGTAATCAAAAACTGCTGTGGCCGTAGGTTTTGTATGAAAATAAACTTGTGCCATTGTAAGCTGGTAAAGGTCAGTATAAGCGGCAGTTAAATTCAAAATATAGAAGGTTTAAGGTTGATTTCCGTAAGAATTTCCATGAAATTTTGGTGCATTTCCTCAGTATAGTCCAAATGCGTAACGATTCTTAACATCCCTTGGCCTATTGTACTGATTTTTATATTTTTTTGGACGAGCAATTTTAAAAACTCTGCCTCCGAAACTCCTTTGGTGAGAGAAAAGATAACAATATTTGTTTCAGTTGGCGCCACTTTTTCGACATAAAATTGTTTTTCGAGGGTTTTCGATAGTTCTAAAGCCCGTTTGTGGTCTTCTGCCAGCCGTTCTATATGGTTGTTCAGGGCATAAATTCCAGCTGCTGCCATAAAACCAATTTGACGCATTCCTCCGCCCAAAACTTTTCGCATGCGTATTGCTTTCTGCATGATTTCATGATTTCCCATCAAAACACTTCCCATTGGGGCACCCAAACCTTTACTTAAACAAACGGAAATTGTGTCAAAAACCTGCCCATAATCCTCTGGTTTTGCTTCGGTTTCGATCAATGCGTTCCAAATTCGTGCACCGTCCAAATGAATTCCTAATCCATGAGCTTTGCACACACGCTCTATTTTTTTGATTTCGGCAAAATCATAGCAAGCTCCACCTCCTTTATTAGTAGTGTTTTCAAGACACACCAAGCGAGTCGTTGGACTGTGATAAAAGTCGGGCGGATTGATGTTTTCCTCCACCTGGGCGGCGGTGATCATTCCCCGATTTCCATCAATCAACTTACATGAAACACCACTATTGAACGAAACTCCTCCCCCTTCAAAATTATATATGTGTGCCCATTTATCGGCAATCAACTGATCGCCCGGGTGAGTGTGCAACTTGATTGCAGTTTGGTTTGCCATAGTTCCTGATGGAAAAAATAGCGCTTGGTCCATCCCAAACAGCTGGGCGAGTTTCTTTTCAAGATGGTTCACCGATGGGTCTTCTTTGTACACATCATCGCCCACTTCAGCGTTAATAATGGCTTTCATCATTGTGGGTGTAGGACGAGTAACCGTATCACTTCTTAAATCTATATCCATAATATTCTTCTATGTAAAAATCCAACGTTTTCGGATCAAATGCGTTGCGCCTAAAAAAGCACTGTGCAAGGAAAAAAATCATACCAGCACATAAAATTAGCGGAAAAAAATCGCTTCCACTCACGAAGTTAATAGTATTTTTGTGTTCCCATATCATTTATTTGTGTGGATTTGAATACAGTTCACCACCATATCCATCTAATTTGACATTCAATTTAGAGAATAAAATACAGTTATGACTTCAACAGACCAAATCAAAGACCTTAAGGCGCGGTTGGATGCCTTGAGGCGCTATCTTTGACATTGCCGGCAAAAAAATAGAGATTACAAACGACGAGGAAAAAACCTTTGACCCCAATTTTTGGAATAATTCGCAGAAGGCCGAAATTTTCATGAAGGATTTGCGAACCAAAAAGAAATGGGTCATCGATTTTGAACAGGCTGTTGCACATACGGAGGAAGCTGAAATATTACTGGAATTTTTAAATGAAGGCGAAGGGTCGGAAGAACAACTTGCGTCTGCATTCAATAAAGCTGAAGACGCCATAGAATCCCTCGAATTCAGGAATATGCTTGATGAAGAAGGCGATGATATGAGCGCAGTACTTCAAATAACAGCAGGCGCAGGAGGCACCGAAAGTTGTGATTGGGCACAAATGCTCATGCGGATGTACCTAATGTGGGCCGAAAAACACGGATATAAAATTAAGGAACTCAACTTTCAATCTGGCGACGTTGCGGGGGTTAAAACGGTCACATTGGAAATTGAAGGCGAATTCGCATTCGGATGGTTAAAAAGTGAAAATGGTGTCCACAGATTGGTGCGGATTTCACCATTTGACAGCAACGCCAAGCGACATACAAGTTTTGTGAGTGTTTACGTTTATCCATTGGTAGACGATACGATCGAAATTGATATAAACCCGGCCGATATTTCTTGGGATTTTGCACGAAGCGGCGGCGCCGGAGGTCAAAACGTGAATAAAGTTGAAACAAAGGCAATTCTTACCCACCACCCTAGCGGAATCGTTATCCACAACAGTGAGACCCGAAGTCAACTTGACAACCGCGAAAAAGCGATGCAGATGTTGAAATCACAGCTTTATGAAATTGAACTTCGAAAACAATTGGCACAGCGCGCAGAGATTGAGGACAATAAAATGGCAATTGAATGGGGCTCCCAGATCCGCAACTATGTTTTACACCCCTATAAATTGGTAAAGGATGTGCGCACCGGCCACGAGACCGGGAATACCGATGCAATCCTGGATGGCGAAATCGATGGTTTCTTAAAAGCTTATCTGATGATGACCGGACAAAAGGAAAAGGAAGAAGGGCTATAATTGGTTTTCATCTCTGTGAAATAGCTTATAGATTCCAGAGAGAATAGTCCGTTGTGGGAGCGATAAAAGAACAACGGTTTTCTATAATTGAATAGATATTTCTTCTTTTTTAATAATTATTGCCATTTATATAGAATTTTGGCTTTTCTTTACTTTTACAAACCATCTAAAGCATAAATTGTTTTACTAACCAAACCAATAACAATCATGTATAGGAATTCCTTTTTTCTTTTGACATTGATCTTCTCGTTTTTTTCTTGGCAGGGAAACACGTTTAACTTAACGTCCAGCCATACTACTTACAAAAACACGAACAAAATTAATACGGGCAATATCAGCTCAATAAATGCAAGCAATTTATTGATCGTACAGCTTTTTACCAAACAGAGATATGAAAATAATGGGCATGTACACGACAGTTTTGGGATTGACTTCGCCGTGGGAAATGATAATGCTCTCACTCCAAAGGATGCATCAAAACCGATGAATTTCTTTGAGAATCTCGGCATCAACCATAATGGAACCATTCTTAGTTATGAGAGCAGGGAAATGCCTCAAGTTGGTGAAATCTTTTCTATGCACTCC
>CAZMDY010000111.1:0-6631 GCA_964565295.1 uncultured Aequorivita sp.
TTGTTTACAGAACAAAATAATTAAAAATAAATTATGATAAACAAAATCACCCAAATAGATCAACCCATTTTAGAAAGCATAAAAAACCGATGGAGTCCAAGATCGTTCTCAACGAAACCCATTCATGAAGAACAGGTAAAAATACTTCTCGAAGCAGGACGTTGGGCGCCAAGTAGCTCTAACATCCAACCTTGGATAGTAATTTGGGGAATAAAGGGGACAGAGACCTACGACCGTATTTTCAAATGTTTGGATGATTACAACCAACAATGGGCGGGCAACGGCCAAGTGCTTTGGTTGAATGCGTACAAAAAAACCATGCCGCAGAATGATAAAGAAAATTTCCATGCGTTGCACGACCTAGGGCTTTTTATGGGAAATGTAATCCATCAGGCTCAAAGTATGGGCATAGCGGTGCACCAAATGGCGGGTGTTCGGTTTAGGGATGCGCAAGGTGAATTCGGATTTCCGGATGATTATCATGTGGCCACAGCCGTAGCGTTCGGATATTATGGAGGTGCAGTAGAACTCTTGCCCGAACGCATGCAAAAACAAGAAAACGAGCCGGTACGCATTCGAAAATCACAAGAAGAATTTGCATTTAATGGTAATTTTAAAACTGAACGCTAAATAAAACCGAAGGTTTCCCAAATTTCTTTTGGATAGAATGGAACACTAACCATTTAAATTGGAGATTAATTGAATATGAACATAAACTATAATTTATATTATGTAAAATAGAAAACACGAAGACACAACTCTTTATATACACACCCTCTATTTTTCTATATTATCTTGAAGTTCTATTCCTCCAACAAAATCCCGAGCATTTCAATGGCAGCATCACTTATTTTTGTGCCGGGACCATATACGGCAACGGTTCCAGCATCGAATAGAAATTGATAATCCTGGTGCGGGATTACACCGCCTACAATAACCATTATATCTTCACGACCATAATTTTTCAGCGCTTCAATTACTTGTGGAACCAAAGTTTTATGGCCCGCTGCCAATGAGGAAATACCAAGAATGTGCACATCATTTTCCACCGCCTGTTTGGCGGCTTCTTGAGGCGTTTGGAAAAGTGGTCCAATATCGACATCAAATCCAACATCGGCATATCCTGTTGAAACGACTTTTGCTCCTCGATCATGACCGTCCTGTCCCATTTTGGCTATCATTATTCGTGGCCTTCTTCCTTCAATTTCGGCAAATCGATCGGCCATTTGCCTTGCTTTCTCAAATGATTTATCCTGTTCCATTTCTTTGCTATAAACTCCGCTAATTGATTTAATTTCAGCTTTATACCTGCCAAAAACAATTTCCAAGGCGTCGGATATTTCACCAAGGCTTGCGCGATGTCGAGCGGCGTCTACGGCAAGTTCCAACAGGTTTCCCGTGCCCGATTTTGCACTTTCAGTCAGTTTTTCAAGGGATTGTGCTACCTTTATGGCATCGCGATTGGATTTTATTCGCTCTAATCGAGCTATCTGTGATTCCCTCACCTTCTTATTATCTACATCCAAAATCTGTAAAGGATCCTCTTGGGAAAGTCTGTAATTGTTTACTCCCACAATAATGTCGTGCCCACTATCGATGCGGGCCTGTTTTCTGGCAGAGGCCTCCTCAATTCGGAGTTTGGGTATTCCTGATCCAATTGCCTGAGTCATGCCGCCCAACTCTTCAATTTCCTGAATCAATTCCCAGGATTTTTCAGCAATTTTATGGGTCAAGGACTCTACATAATAACTTCCGGCCCAAGGATCCACTGTTCGGGTGATTTGGGTCTCTTCTTGAAGGAATATCTGGGTGTTTCTGGCAATCCGGGCGGAAAAGTCCGTAGGCAGGGCAATAGCTTCGTCCAAAGCATTGGTATGCAAGGATTGGGTTCCTCCAAAAACCGCTGCGGCAGCCTCTATCGTGGTACGTGCCACATTATTAAATGGATCTTGTTCTGTTAGGCTCCATCCGCTGGTTTGGCAATGGGTCCTTAGAGCAAGGGATTTTTCATTCTTCGGATTGAATTGCTTCACAATTTTCGCCCACAGCATTCGGGCCGCACGTAGTTTTGCGATTTCAGTGAAATGATCCATTCCGATTCCCCAGAAAAAAGAAAGCCGTGGTGCAAAAGTGTCAATGTCCATTCCTGCTTTGAGCCCCGTACGGATGTACTCCAAACCGTTCGCCAAAGTGTAGGCAAGTTCAATTTCAGCAGTTGCCCCAGCTTCCTGCATATGATAGCCAGAAATGGATATGCTGTTGAACTTGGGCATGTTCTTTGCCGTAAATCCAAAAATATCGCTTACAATTTTCATAGAAGGCAGCGGCGGATAGATATAAGTATTGCGCACCATGAATTCCTTCAGGATATCATTTTGAATGGTTCCGGACAGAGCATTAAGTGAGACCCCTTGTTCTTCGGCCGCAACAATATAAAACGCCATTATAGGCAGGACCGCGCCGTTCATGGTCATCGAAACGCTCATTTTATCTAAAGGAATTTGGTCAAAGAGGATTTTCATATCTTCGACAGTGTCAATGGCCACCCCTGCTTTTCCAACATCGCCCACTACCCTTTCATGATCACTGTCGTAGCCTCTATGCGTCGCCAAATCGAACGCAACGGAAAGTCCTTTTTGGCCCGCTTCCAAGTTTCTTCTATAAAAAGCATTGCTATCCTCTGCCGTGGAAAATCCAGCATATTGACGAATGGTCCACGGCCTGCGAACGTACATTGTGGAATATGGTCCTCGTAAAAATGGCGGAATTCCCGCAGCAAAATCAAGATGCTGAAGGGAATCGATATCCTCTTCCGTTAAAACTTTCTCTTTAATTTGCGTTGCCCTGTTATTACTGGAATCTTGACCAATAGAGCCTCCCGATCCATTATTTCTTGGACCGTCAAGACTGATATGCTGTAAATTTCTTCTTTTCATTTCAATAAAAACTATAATTCATAGATATGCCCCAAAACCAATTAACATTATGGAGATAAAAATAATAACGGAGGCGAAAAAATTTCTGTGGAGCCATTTTTTTTCCAAAAAAAGACCAAGCCCAAGCCCGGCGAATATGAGCCCAATAAAACCCACCGACCTCACCTATTCCGTCATTTCTCATTTTTTAGTCGTTCTTGTTCCATGGCTTCCGACAATCGCTTCGCAATAATTGGAGCTATCAAGGTTTTGATCGGGTTGTGTTTTACAAAAGGGAAAAGCTCCACTTCGTCTTTTATATGGTCATTTTTGTTTGGGTGAAGATTGCTTCCCAACAGTTTCAATTTTCCTGCATCGAATAAGTGTTGTTCCTTTTCAGCACTCTCCTTGATCTTTTTCTGAATTGTGCCTGCTTTCAATTGTTCTATGAATCCACCACCTTTTTCAATTTCCTTAAATATCTCCAACGCCTTGTAGGCCAGCTCATTTGTAAGACTTTCAATGTAATATGCCCCATCCGAAGGATTTGCTACCTTTTCAAAATAACTTTCATTTTTTAAAATTAGTAATTGGTTTCGGGCGATGCGCTGCCCAAATTCGTTGCTTTTGTGATAAATGGAATCGTAGGCCGAGTTGCAAACCATGTCCGCTCCGCCCAATACCGCTGCCATACACTCGGTTGTGGTACGCAACATATTTACATTGTAGTCATATAGAGTTTTGTTTCTGTTTGAAGGTACTGACAAAATATGGCAAGTTTCCTTGGCTCCATATTCTCTTGCCACTGCAGCATACAGCTTCCGAAGGGCACGGATTTTTGCTATCTCAAAAAAATAATTAGAACCAATTGCAAGTTTGAAAGAAATTTTTAAGCCATTGATATTGAAATAATTATCATCATTACCTTTTACCTTAGGTTTAATGTTTTTTTCGGAGTAATCTAAATATTCCGTGGCGTGCGCCAGAGCATAAGCCAACTGCTGGACGATGGTAGCGCCTGCATTTTGATAATGAGCCACGTCAACTCCCAGAATATTTTGTGATGGCGCGAAGTGGAGGATTTCCCCTAGTATTAGGTAGTCGTTATTTATGTTTTGAAACCAATTCCCTGATTGGGCCACATTACCGATGATATCCAGATTGTAATAAACCGTGGCATTTTTATTATTGAAGAAATGTATCAATTTATTCAGAAATTCCTTTGACAGAAACCTAAATTCAAAATAAATGGGCGCTTTTTCGAACGGAAAATTCTTGAATACAATTTCAAAATCAAATTCCTTTGTGGCTTTAAACTGAATGGCTTCCGCCCCGCGTTCTATAGCATCTATCGCAATTTTGTTGGCGATTGCTTCATCATCAATAAAGATTTCCTGGCCTATTTTCCAAGAACTTGGTTGCCCTGGAATCGGTTCAAATCCATTGGGAAAATCATCTTTATGGTAAAATGGCCGTACGTTGATTCCCTCGGGGCTTTGCCACACCAAAGTTTCATTGTAGTCGGCACCTTTAAGGTCAAATTGGATTTTCTGTTTCCACTGTTTAGCAGAAACGCTGTCAAATTCGGTAAAACCAACTAATGGTTTATCGGACAAAAATTCACTCATTTTTCTTTTCTTTTTTCGATACTATCTTCGTGTTCGATAATATAAATATCCTCATTTTCTTTCTTAAGGTAATATTTTTCACGTGCAAACCGTTCCATCTCAACGCTGTCTTCCATTTTTTCAATAAAAGATTTGTCGTGTTCTATTTCTTCTTGATAATATTCAGTGTTTTCTCTTAGGCCATCAATCTCATTGTTTAATTCTCGATGAATAAGATAGGAATTTGTATCAAAAAAAAGCATCCAGACTATAAAAAGAATGGTGATGAGCAAATATTTATTGCTCAGAAACCGAAACCATTTGTTATTTTTTATTTGGGAAAACTTCACGATTCTGAAAAATTCAGTTTTTGATGGATGATGTTTCGGATCAGATCTACGGCCACAGTATTGAATTTATTGGTGGGAATAATGATATCCGCAAATTCCTTTGTGGGCTCTATAAATTGTTGGTGCATTGGTTTTAAAGTGGTCTTGTACCTGTTCAAAACTTCTTCCAAATCCCTGCCTCGCATTGCAATATCACGTTTTAGCCTTCTAATGAGTCTTTCATCACTATCAGCGTGGACAAATATTTTAATGTCGAACATATCGCGGATCTCCGGATTTGCCAAAATAAGGATTCCCTCCACAATGATTACCTTTTTCGGATAAGTGGTCACGGTTTCACCCGTTCTATTGTGTTCCACGAATGAATATACAGGTTGTTCAAAGGGATTTCCTTTTCGTAATTCCTTTAAATGTGATACCAACAGCTCAAAATCAATTGCTTGGGGATGGTCAAAATTGATATTATTGCGCTCTTCCATGGTCAGGTGGCTGGTATCGTGATAATAGGAATCTTGCGAAATGACACAGACTTCCCCCTGGGGGAGCTGTGAAACGATTTGCTCAACCACGGTGGTCTTTCCACTTCCAGTGCCGCCTGTGATGCCAAGTATAAGCATAAATTTTCCAGTTTATGCAAATGTAGGGAAAAGTTTCAGGTTTTAGGTTTTGCTTTTCCTATTCTCCAAACTACTGATCTCCGCTCTATCCGTCGCAATTTTTCTTATTTTTGACATTTGTAAACCGAGTAATGAAACCTATTCTGCTACATCCCTCCTATTTTCCCTCCATTGAACAAATGGCTGCGGTTATCCAGTCGAGAAATATTTACTGGGAAATCCACGACAATTACCAAAAGCAGACGTATCGAAACCGCACCTACATTGCGCATAGTAATGGAGTTCTTCTTTTGAACGTCCCTGTTAAGCACAACAAACAAGGAATACGTCAAAAAACAAAAGATGTAGTGGTGGAAAACAGTTTTCCGTGGCAGGAACACCATTGGAGAAGTTTGAAAAACGCCTATCGGAGCTCACCTTTTTTTGAATATTATGAAGATGATCTGGAGCCATTGTTTTCGGAACCTGTTGATAATTTATTGGAGCACAATCTTCACATTTTTGACAACTTATGCGAACTTATGGGCATTGAGGTTGATGCCGAAAAAACCACAAGTTTTGAAATTGAGCCCGCTTATGGAGATTTTCGTTTTTTAATAGATCCCAAAAGAAAACCAGAATTCCAAAACGAACCTTATACCCAAGTTCTGGCAATTAAAAATGAGTTTCTGCCGAATTTATCAGTATTGGATCTATTGTTCAATGAAGGTCCTAACGCTTTGGAATATTTGGAACGCCAAAAAATTTAAAATTAGAGAAGAAATTCACTTTCTACCAACCTAATACTGCACGAATTGCATAGTGATCGGAAAATGTGTTTTTCAAGGTCTTGAATGAAATTACGCCTAAATCTTCAGAGGCGAGAATGTAATCTATTCGCAACGGGAACTTGTCGAACAGGAAGGTGGTGCCAAGACCAGTTCCCTGTTCCCTAAAAGCATCCTGCATAGATCCTTTCATTTTTCGATAGCTGTAGGAAAATGGAGTATTGTTAAAATCGCCACAGATGATCACGGGATTGTGTGTACCCGCTTTATGCTTGTGGATGGCATCTATTTGGAACTGTTGTTTTTCAAACGCTTTTGTCATTCGTAGACGAAGTCTTGTGTTGTCCGCTTTTTGTAGCGCGCTCACTTCCGGCA
>CAZMDY010000112.1:0-6346 GCA_964565295.1 uncultured Aequorivita sp.
CAATAAATGGTTTCCTTTTTATTTCGAACACGGAAAAGTGGTGTTTGCAAAATATACAATTGCCCTTCCTTTATCAATTCCGGGAAAAATTGAAGAAAAAAAGTGATGAGCAATAATCGAATGTGCATCCCATCCACATCGGCATCGGTGGCGATAACGATGTTGTTATACCGCAAATCCTCCATGGAATCCTCAATGTTCAATGCGGCCTGCAACAAGTTGAACTCTTCATTTTCATAGACGATTTTCTTCGTCATTCCGTAGGTGTTCAACGGCTTTCCGCGCAGTGAAAAAACTGCCTGTGTATTTACATCACGGCTTTTGGTAATACTCCCGCTCGCAGAATCGCCCTCCGTAATGAACAAGGTCGATTCCAAGTTGCGTTCGTTCTTTATATCCTGTAGATGAACGCGGCAATCCCGCAGTTTTTTGTTGTGAAGATTGGCTTTCTTTGCACGGTCCCGGGCAAGTTTACGGATGCCGCTCAGCTCTTTTCGCTCCCGTTCGGCCTGTACGATTTTCTTATTGATTGCCTCAGCAACGTCAGGATTTTTATGTAGATAATTGTCTAACTGGGTTTTTATAAAATCGTTTATAAACGTCCGCACAGTTGGCAAATCCCCTCCCATATCGGTACTTCCGAGCTTGGTTTTGGTCTGGCTCTCAAAAACCGGTTCCATTACCTTGATGCTGACTGCAGAAACAATGGACTTTCGCACATCGCTGGCATCGTAGTTTTTATTGTAAAACTCGCGGATGGTTTTTACCAACGCTTCACGAAAGGCGGCCAAATGCGTCCCGCCCTGGGTGGTGTTCTGTCCATTAACAAAACTGTGGTATTCTTCACTGTACTGGGTTTTGCTGTGGGTTATGGCGACTTCAATATCCTCGCCACGAAGATGGATGATGGGATAGGCCATGTCTTCTTCGCTAATGGTCTCGCCCAAAAGGTCTTTTAACCCGTTTTCGGAATAGAATTTTTCGCCGTTGAAATCTATGGTCAATCCTGGGTTGAGATAGACATAGTTTTTCAACATTTTCTCTACATATTCCGTTCTGTATTTGAAGTTTTTGAAAATGCCGTCATCCGGAACAAAAATTACCTTAGTGCCTTTTCTTTTGGTGGATTCCTCAACTTCAAAATCGCCCGTAAGTTCTCCCAACGAAAACTCGGCAGCCTTCATCTGGTTGTCGCGGACCGATTCCACCTTGAAGAATGAGGAAAGTGCATTCACCGCCTTTGTTCCTACTCCATTCAGTCCAACGGATTTTTTAAATGCGCGGCTGTCGTACTTTCCTCCGGTATTCATTTTGGAGACAACATCCACTACTTTCCCCAAGGGAATACCACGGCCGTAATCGCGAACCTTTACTTCCTTTTCCTTGATGCGGACTTCAATGGTTTTGCCCGCACCCATTACAAATTCGTCTATACAGTTGTCAATGACCTCTTTAAGTAGAATATAGATACCATCATCGGGTGAAGAACCATCGCCGAGCTTCCCAATATACATTCCGGGACGCATACGGATATGCTCCTTCCAGTCAAGCGAACGGATGTTGTCTTCGGTATATTGGGTCTCAATCATAAAAATTCAGTGTAGGGGGCTAATATAATTATACGGGAGCACTTGTGAAACCAATAGCTGGGAAAGTAATTAACAATAAAACAGTCTTGATTGTTAGTAAACTTTCCTTCCTCATGGATTCACCAGTAATTTAATCTCGCCGAACAAAATACTATTTATTTTGGACATACGAAAGTGCCAACTGTTGCACTAAAAAAGTTTGGGATATTGCTTGTAGTTTAGAGCAAGACTCCCACGTGCTTTCTTTTACAACGAGCTGAAGTCCGTGGTTATTGATCCGCAATATAAGCGACTTAAATATCAATGCGAATTCATATGAAATTCATTAAATTTGAAATGTACCATAAAACATTTGCATTTAGATGGAATTCATTGATTATTATAAAATTCTGGAAATTGATAAAAGCGCAACGGCTTCGGATATTAAAAAGGCCTATCGAAAACTGGCGCGAAAATTTCATCCCGACCTAAACCCAAACGATGAAACTGCTCAACGCAAATTTCAACAAATTAATGAGGCCCATGAGGTTTTAAGCGATCCCGAAAAGCGAAAAAAATACGACCAATATGGAAAAGATTGGCAACATGCCGATGCTTTTGAACAGTCCCGTCGACAACAGCAACAACAAAGCGGTGGTGGGTTTGGTGGATTTGGAAGTGGCAGAACTTATACCGGTGGCGGTCAGGGATTTGATGAAAGCCAATTCTCCGATTTTTTCGAATCTATGTTTGGCGGCGGTGGATTCAGCAGTGGCGGTCAAAGAAGAACAGGCCAGTTTAAAGGACAAGATCTAAACGCCACTTTACGGTTGAATTTAACCGATATCTTAAATGACCAGAAACAGACTATCAGTATCGGCGATAAAAAGATCAGGCTTACCATTCCTGCTGGCGTGGAAGATGGACAGACCATAAAAATTAAAGGACACGGAGCGGAAGGAATTGGCGGGGGCCCCAAAGGAGATTTGTTCATCACTTTTGAAATCCTCAACAATACGCAGTTTAAGCGGCTTGAAAGCGACCTGTATGCCACGGTTGAACTTCCTTTATATACTGCACTTCTCGGAGGCGAAATAACGGCAGAGACCCTTACGGGGAAAGTGAAACTTAAGGTAAAACCCGAAACACAGAATGACACAAAAGTTAAGCTGAAAGGCAAGGGATTGCCCAAGTATAAAAAGAAAGGGCAACATGGAGATATGTTCATTACCTATAAAATTACAATGCCCACAAATCTTTCGGCTAAGGAAAAAGAATTGTTCACCCAACTTTCAAAACTTAGATAAATGGCAACGGAAAAACAAATATTGGTCCGACTCTTTTGCGAGCAGACCCAAATAGAAATCGACTTCGTCAAGAACCTGCACGAATATGGATTGGTAGAATTTCATAAACGTGAAGAGGAAGTTTTTATAGATGAAAACGACATTTCGGAAATAGAGCGATTATTTCGCCTGCACAGCGACCTTGGGGTAAACTATGAAGGATTGGACGTAATAAACCAAATGTTGAACCGGCTCCGCAGAATGGAAAGAGAAATGGATTTCCTTCAGAAAAAATTAAGCCTTTATGAGTGATACTTCTTAAAGAGTGATAAATTCCATCCAAGAATTTGTTAAAATTGATTTCGGGAATTTTCGTTTCGTATAATTTTATCGCTATGAAAATATACCACATACTTCTCGCCTTGGCATTACCATTGGGTTTATCCGCACAACAATTTGCCAATACAACTAAAGACACAATTTCCAATCAGCAACAAACGACAACTGGGTTTTCAACCACCTCCAGCAATTCGTTTGCGATGGATCAACCTCAGACCACTTCCCCTTATGAATGGAAATGGGTCCGTGATGGAATATGGACAGGCGCTGGCTTGGCTGGTGCTGCCATCGGACTTAAATTAATTCAGGATAAAGATGATTTAACTGAAGAAGAGTTCCAACGGGATTATGTGGACAACCTGCAAGCATCAATAGATAAGATTAACGGCCTGGATCGTTGGGCGGCAGGAAACCATTCCGAAAGTGCGAGTAAAATGAGTGATATTCCTTTTGCCTTTTCATTTGCCGCACCCTTTGCCCTTCTTTTTGATGATGGCATAAACGACCATACAGGGCAATTTTTGGGCCTCTATTTAGAAACATTGGCCACCACCGCCACTATGTACACATTAACGGCAGGGTTGGTAAACCGATCGCGGCCTTATGTTTATGACGACAGTGGTAACACTTCCGACGATAGAAGAATGCAAAACAACGGCCAACGTTCGTTTTATGCTGGACATGTTGCTGCCTCGGCCACTGCTACGTTTTTTGCCGCAAAGGTTTACAATGATTATTATCCCGATTCTCCCGCAAAAACATGGATGTGGGCGGGTGCAGCGGCCATTCCAGCTGGGGTTGCTTACTTAAGAATAGAAGCAGGACAACATTTTTTGACTGATGTAGTGTTGGGATATGTTCTTGGAGCTGCCACCGGGATCTTGGTTCCTGAGCTTCATAAAAAGAAAGATAGTCAAATGCAAATTTATCCAGCTACTGGGATGAGCTATACTGGTGATGAGTATAGAGCCATGGTAATTTCCTATTCCTTTTAATATCTAACGAAAAAATCGATACAACTTTTGAGAGCTTGAAAATTAGACATTGAACCGGAAATGCATTACATCGCCATCCTGAACAATGTATTCCTTCCCTTCAACTCCCATTTTTCCGGCTTCTTTGACTTTGGCCTCACTGCCGTATTTAACAAAATCGTCATATTTAATAACTTCGGCACGTATAAAACCTTTTTCAAAATCCGTATGGATTACTCCTGCTGCTTGGGGAGCCGTTGCACCCACGGGAATGGTCCACGCACGGACTTCCTTCACGCCAGCGGTAAAATAGGTTTGAAGATTCAGTAACCTATAAGCACTACGAATCAACTTGGCAGAACCGGCTTCGTCCAGCCCCAAATCCTCCAAAAACATTTGACGTTCCTCAAAAGTTTCCAATTCGGTGATATCAGCTTCGGTTCCAACTGCCAATACAATGACTTCGGCATTTTCATCGGCAACCGCTTCCTTTACTTTCTGCACATATTCGTTTCCGGAAACTGCGGAATTTTCATCCACATTACATACATACAACACGGGTTTGTCCGTAATAAATTGGGTTGGCCCTACGTATTCAATCCTTTCCTCCTCGCTTAAATCGATGGCGCGGACGGATATTCCAGCTTCCAATCCGGATTTTACCTTAATCAAGGCTGCTTCCTCTTTTTGGGCTTCCTTGTTTCCAGTTCGGGCGGCGCGTTTTACCTTGTCCAACTTTTTATCTACTGTTTCCAAATCCTTCAACTGAAGTTCCATATCGATGGTTTCTTTATCCCTTATTGGGTTCACGTTACCATCCACATGAACGATATTGTCATTGTCAAAGCATCTCAAAACATGGATAATGGCATCGGTTTCACGAATGTTGCTCAAAAACTGATTGCCCAAGCCTTCTCCTTTGCTCGCACCTTTTACGAGTCCCGCAATGTCAACTATTTCTACTGTGGCAGGCAACACGCGTTCTGGCTTGACCAGTTCTTCCAGTTTCAGCAAACGCGGATCTGGAACGTTCACCACTCCAATATTGGGTTCTATGGTGCAAAATGGGAAGTTTGCACTTTGTGCTTTTGCATTGGACAAACAATTGAAAAGAGTGGATTTACCCACGTTTGGCAATCCTACGATACCTGCTTTCATTACATATATTTTTTCAGGGTGCAAATATACATCTTCATGCCAGATTTTTCATTATTGATTCACAATGTGTCCTCGAAAAAACATGAACTCTGTTTCCAATGGAAATATTGAAAAAATAAAGTCTTTGGCGAAAACCAAAAAAAAGATTTTATTTCTAAAGAATGGAATCCAATGTGCTCTTATAGAGTTCCGATTCCACTAAATTCCGATGATTTGCCCGTGGAACGGTAATGAGATCCAACTTCCCTTTCGTTTTGATTTTTGATAGTTCTTCGCTGTGGCGATAGTTCACGACCCTGTCTTCGGTTCCATGGAAAATTAAAATTGGGGAAGAAACATTTTTTAGATATTCATAAGTAGGAAATTCATATTTCAAAACCCAAGACACAGGAAAGAAGGGAAAACGCTCTTGTGCTATTTTCTCCAAACTATACAACGGTGCTTCAAGAATTAGTTGTTTTGGGGTGTTGAAGGCCGAAACGTAGGTAGCAAATGTAGTTCCCAGAGATCTTCCGTAGACGGTTATTTCATCTTCTGGATACTTCTTCAGCAATAAATCATAGAATAACTGGGCATCATCATATAAAGCTTTTTCATTCATTTCCCCTGTGCTTTTTCCGTAGGATCGGAAGTCCATCACCAACACATCATAATCCATTTTGACGAATTTCTGTACCACCAATCCCCAGCTAGCGAGCTCTCCAGCATTTCCGTGGAAATAAAGAATCACGCCCTTTGGGTCATCAAGTTTAAAATGAACCGCATTCAACCTCGCGCCATCAGGAGTCTTAAGGTTGATTTCCTCAAAATTCCCTGGAAAGGAATAAACATAATTTTCTGGAAGCGACTCCGGCATAAAAATTAGATCGGTCTGTATAAAATATAGCACAACGTAACTGATTATGTATAGGGAAGCTATTCCAAGAAGAATGATTTTAAGTGTGCGTTTCATATTACAATGCCTGCTCCAAATTTCGCAAAATTATTGATTCCAGTCCTAAACGTTTTTACCAACCTCTGC
>CAZMDY010000113.1:0-6341 GCA_964565295.1 uncultured Aequorivita sp.
CCCAAACTGGACGAATCAAAAACCGTATTGGAAGTAGTAAAGGAAGGGGTCCAGGAAGTTGTTGATGTTCTCGATGAATACAACAAGATAAACGACATGTTCGGGATGCCTGAAGTCTATGAAAATCCTTCAAAAATGGACGAGTTGATGGAAAAACAGGCTAAACTTCAGGATAAAATCGATGCCTCCAATGCCTGGGAACTGGACACAAAACTTGAGATAGCAATGGATGCGCTGCGAACTCCCGATCCGGACAAGATGATCGGTGTCCTTTCCGGAGGTGAAAAACGACGTGTAGCTCTGTGTCGTTTATTGCTGAAGGAGCCCGATATTTTGCTTCTTGATGAGCCCACCAACCATTTGGATGCCGAAAGTGTGCACTGGCTGGAGCATTTTCTCTCCCAGTATAAAGGGACGGTAATTGCCGTTACTCACGACCGATATTTTTTGGACAACGTAGCTGGATGGATACTGGAATTGGATAGGGGGGAAGGGATACCCTGGAAAGGAAATTATTCCTCATGGCTAGACCAAAAATCCAAACGTTTAGCGCTCGAACAGAAACAGGCCGGGAAAAGACAAAAAACCTTGGAACGCGAATTGGAATGGGTCAGGCAAGGGGCAAAAGGACGACAGACCAAACAAAAAGCGCGTTTGCAGAACTATGATAAACTTTTGAGCCAAGACCAAAAACAGCTTGACGAAAAACTTGAGATATATATTCCAAATGGCCCTCGATTGGGAACAAATGTGATCGAAGCAAAAGGGGTGGCAAAGGCTTTTGGTGATAAATTGCTTTACGATGACCTTAATTTTAAATTGCCCCAAGCCGGAATTGTAGGAATAATTGGACCCAATGGATCGGGGAAAACAACAATCTTTAAAATGATAATGGGAGAGATATCCCCAGACAAAGGCACTTTTGAGGTTGGGGACACCGCGAAAATTGCCTACGTGGACCAGGCGCATAGCAATATTGATGCCAACAAAACGATTTGGGAAAACTTCAGCGATAGCCAAGAATTGATAATGATGGGGGGGCGTCAGGTAAACTCCCGCGCATACCTTAGTCGTTTCAATTTTAGCGGAAGTGAACAAAACAAGAAAGTGTCCATGCTGTCCGGAGGGGAGAGAAATCGGCTTCATTTGGCGATGACTTTAAAGGACGAAGGTAACGTATTACTTTTGGATGAGCCTACCAATGATTTGGACGTAAATACTTTAAGGGCTTTGGAAGAAGGATTGGAAAATTTTGCCGGCTGTGGAGTGGTCATCAGTCACGACCGATGGTTCCTGGATCGAATCTGTACACACATCCTTGCGTTTGAAGGAAATAGTGAAGTGTATTTTTTTGAGGGCGGTTTCAGCGATTACGAAGAGAATAAAAAGAAAAGATTGGGGGGCGATTTAATGCCTAAACGCCTTAAGTACAAAAAACTAATTCGATAAAATATGTGGAAATCTATTTTGGTTATTGGAATCTTGTTCGTCTTTGTTTCTTGTGGGACTAGCAAAAAAAGTGTAGATTCCTCAAGAGAATCTAAGGAAATTGTCCTCGGAAAAACCCAAGTAGTCTCCTATAAGAGCTTGGGGAATGATGTTGCTTCAATTTCATTAAAACTTTATGAAAACGGAACTTTTAAATTTGATTTTATTAGCATTCCACAGCCAGAAACCGATGAAAAAAAGGTCGAAATTTCCGAAAAAGGAACCTATACCTCCGAAGGGGACTGGAAACTACTACACTTTAAAAATCCAAAATTTTCCCTGGCCGCTATTTTCGATACCGATTTCGGATCGGGGTCTGAATTCAAAGTGCTCGATGATGAAAATGTTAAGATTAATACTGTCAAAAATTCCCTTTCGATATGGGGGGTGGTGTGTGAGAGGGGGAAGTAATGGGATCATTATGGTTTCATTTTCAACTGCCTCAGTTTTTTCTCCAATAATGTGATGATTTTTTCTTTATCTCCTATAAGTTGTTGATATATAGTCTCGATTCGCTTCATGTCTATATCGTTATGGACTACAAATTCACCGCCCTATTGATTCTTGTTGCCGTTTTTAAATATCATATGTTCGTTGCAACAGAATCTTTTTAATTATGAAAAAATATTATTAACATTACTGTTTTCTTTAAGTGTTACTATAATATCTCTCAATTATTTCATCCGAGGCCTTAATGGTTCTTTTAGCCCATTCCAATTCAATCTGTGGAATCTCCTCTTCTTTTAGTTGCCAATTCACATCACTCTGTTTTAACCTAGAAACTACATCCTGCAGAATAATGGCCGCGGAAACGGAAATATTTAAACTTTCCGTAAACCCGTACATAGGAATTTTTAGAAATCCATCTGCCTCTTTCATCACCTTGTCACTTAAACCCTCATTTTCCTTTCCGAAAAAGAAGGCGCTTTTTTTTGAAATATCAAATTCGTGCAGCATAGTAGAATTGTCGTGCGGGGTCGTGGCAATAATTTGATACCCAGAATTTTTAAGGGTATTCATGCAGTCCGTAATGGAGTTATACCTATACAGGGAAACCCATTTCTGTGCTCCCATGGCAATTTCCTTATCAATTCTTTTGCTCACTTTTTCTTCTACCACGTGCAGATCTTGAATGCCAAACACATCGCAGCTACGGATAACGGCACTGGTGTTGTGCAACTGGTAAACATCTTCTGTAACGACGGTGAAATGGCGCGTACGTTCAGATAAAACTTGTTTAAACCGGTCTTTCCTTTGTTCGGTCAAGTAGGTTTCCAGATATGTCAATAAGTCTAAATCCAAATTTAAGAAAGTGGTTTGGAATTGGGTAATTCCATTTTTTATGATACTTTGCTAAGATAATAGAATTGCTTACTTTAAAAGAAATAATCAACGATTAAAAAGACCATGAAAATAGCAGTGCTAACGGGGGCTGGGATAAGTGCCGAAAGTGGAATAAAAACATTTAGGGACAGCGATGGCCTGTGGGAAGGTCATAACGTTATGGAAGTCGCTTCTCCTGAAGGATTTTCAAGAAACCCTGAACTGGTTTTGGATTTCTACAACAAACGAAGAAAACAACTTTTAACTGTGCACCCCAACGCCGCCCATAAAGCGTTGGCAGAACTTGAAAGGTATCACGCCGTTACTGTGATCACACAAAACGTGGATGATCTCCACGAGCGTGCGGGAAGCTCAAATGTTATCCATTTGCACGGCGAACTCTTAAAAGTGCGGTGCTCGAACAATGACGAATTGGTCTTGGAGTGGAAAACCGATTTGAACCTTGGCGACCTTTCCGAAAAAAATCATCAACTACGTCCACATATAGTATGGTTCGGTGAAATGGTTCCGATGATTGAAGTGGCTGCAGAGGTAGTAGAAAAATCCGATGTACTTATTATTGTGGGAACTTCAATGCAAGTTTATCCTGCCGCTGGTTTGTTGCATTACGCAAAAGAAAATACCCATATTTATTTTGTGGATCCCAAACCCTCCTTTGTCAAGAAGAACAACATCACGGTATTTTCTGAAAAAGCATCCACAGGGGTTCCAAAGGTTATGGAACTATTGAAAGCCTGATCCCTTTTAATAATCAGAAATCCCGATTTTATCCATTTTTTAGTTGGTTTTGATTTAATTCTGTGTCCTATTTATTATATTGCTATTTTAACAACTTTGGTGATTCCATAAATCATGCGTTAAACCCTTCATAATTAAGAAAACCATAAGGTGTTCTTTTGGTGACGGTAAGTACTTTTGGTCTAAACAAAAAATCAAAAACCATGAAGACTACAAGAGAACAAGCAAACGAAAATTTGCATAACGAGATCACCGAAAGTCTCCAAGATTTATTGGAAAAGAATTATGATGCGGAAAAGGGTTTTACAAAAGCTATGGGAAATGTAAAAAGCGTCAGCCTCAAAAACTTTTTGAAGAATCAAGCAGCACAACGAAGCCGTTTTGCCACAGAACTGGATCAGGAACTCCGAAACTTGAATGAAGAACCCATTGAGAGCGGAAGTGTTACGGGCGATCTGCACCGAGCTTGGATCGATATTAAATCTGCTTTTACTGGAAACGAAGAAGAATCAGTTCTTGAAGAATGTATCCGTGGGGAAAAGGCCAGTGCCAAGGAATATGAGGAAAAACTGGAGAAATATAATTATCCTCCACACATAGCTGAGGTGCTGAGAAACCAATCCAATGAGATCCACCAAACCCTCTCACAGGTAAAAAGATTGGAAGATCTTGCCGATGATAATTATTAAAAATGTAAAAGAAAAAATGCAAGGAAAGACCGGGAAATCAAAAGGATATCCCGGTTTTTTTTTGATCAAGTGCTTACCGGAATTCCAGCCTTTTTAATTGCTCCAAAACCGCCGGCAATATTTACGACATTGTGAATGCCCCGACTTTTCAAGATGGAAGCAGCAATCACTGAGCGATAACCGCCTGCGCAATAAATATAACTTTTGTCGCCACTTGGAAATTCAGTGAGATAGTCATTCAGTTGACCAAGAGGCGCATGAAAAGCAGAAGCGATATTTCCGTTCACGTATTCGCTATCATTTCGGACATCAAAAATGGGGATTTCAGTTTGTAATTTTTCCTTCAGGGTTTCGGCATCGATGGATTCCAGCGAGTCAATTTCCTTTCCGGCTCCTTTCCAAGCTTCCATTCCGCCTTCCAAATAACCTATTGTGTTGTCAAAGCCTACACGCGATAATCTGGTCACTGCTTCTTCTTCGCGTCCGGGAGGAACAACTAGAAGTATTTTTTGCTGAACATCAGCCAACAAGGCGCCCACCCAAGGAGCGAAAGTGCCGTCCAATCCGATAAAAATCGACCGGGGAATATGGCCATCAATAAAATCAATTTGATTTCGAACATCAAGTACTATGGCAGCGGTTTCATTGGCAATTCTTTCAAAGGTCGCTGGGTCTAATGGGCGGGTTCCACCAGAAAGGACTTCGTCGAAGTTTTTATATCCCTCTCGGTTCATCTTCACGTTCATCGGAAAATAGAGTGGTGGAGGAGCCAATCCTTCCGTTACTTCTTTTATGAATTCTTCCCGTGTCATATCGGCCCGGAGTGCATAATTCATTTTTTTTTGGTTGCCGAGTGTATCCACAGTTTCCTTCATCATGTTTTTTCCACAAGCAGAACCTGCACCGTGCGCAGGATAAACGATTACGTTGTCGGCCAAAGGCATAATTTTATTTCGGAGACTGTCGAAGAGGATTCCCGCCAACTCTTCTTGGGTCATTTCATTGGCTTTTTGAGCAAGATCCGGCCGGCCAACATCGCCCAGAAAAAGTGTGTCGCCAGTAAAAATTGCGTGGTCCTTACCGTTTTTATCCTTTAAAAGATACGTGGTGCTCTCCATGGTATGGCCTGGTGTATGGATAGCGGTTATTGTGATATCACCCAATTTGAAAACCTGATTGTCCGTGGCCAAAATTGTGTCAAAAGAAGGGTTTGCTTGAGGGCCATAGACAATATTTGCTCCAGTTTGTTCCGCGAGGGAAATATGTCCGCTTACAAAATCCGCATGAAAATGCGTTTCGAAGATGTATTTGATTTTAGCATTGTCCCGTTCCGCTCTTTCCAAATAAGGCTTGGTTTCACGCAAAGGATCTATGATTGCAGCTTCGCCGTTGCTCTCAATATAATAAGCGCCTTGGGAAAGACATCCGGTGTAAATTTGCTCGATCTTCATAATCTCTAATTTTTTCACAAATATAACGAATGTGCAAGTTATCATTGGGAGAAAAGTCCAAAAATGGATTTTTCACAAAACTTTTAGAGTGTGACCTAAAACTTATTTTATCTTTACGCTTCAACCAAAATGTAAACAAAGATGAAAAAGCTTCTATTTATTGTATTGACAGTTGTAATTGTAGGATGTTCTTCAGACAACAAAACGGATCACGATACCGTTCGTGAACAAGCCAAGAAAGATGCAATTGAAAGATTGGAATTGCCCGCTGGCACAGAGTTCAATGATGAATCTGTTGAGGTGACTCGCAATCCTGAAGATGGTGATGGGCCCGATGTAGAATATCTCGTGAAAATTACGGTGAAATCCCAAGATCGGAACGGAGAAGAGGTTGTTAAAGTCCACCGAATGCGATATCAAAAAAGGACCGATGCCGAAGCCGCAAAAGATCGGTTTGAGCTTATGTCCTTTGAATAGACTATTTATCATTTCCCAATCAATAAACTGACTGACCAATTATGAAATTATTGTTTTTTTCAATTTTCTCCCTTTTCGTTCTTTCGTGCGAATCCACGAATAGCCCCACTGGCGAACAAGATCCGAATCTTCTGTATGCCAATACCATCACTGC
>CAZMDY010000114.1:0-6330 GCA_964565295.1 uncultured Aequorivita sp.
GAAGCAGAGGAAAGGATATAGATGCTGCTTGTGGACAATTGGCGAATAAGCAATAGTATTAATCACCGGTCATCTTCATAAGTCCTTCTCGAACGGCCGGTTGAATCCTCATTTTACTTATCTTTGATGGCTTTATGAAAATAGTATCCCGCATCAAACTTCCCATTGAAAAGGAGATGGAACTTTTTGAGAAGAAATTCTCTGAGTCCATGACTTCCAAGGTTTCGCTTCTCAATAGGATTACGCATTATGTGGTAAACCGCAAGGGGAAACAGATGCGCCCCATGTTCGTATTTCTTATAGCGAAAATGACTGGAAATGGTGTTGTGAACGACCGGACCTACCGTGGGGCTGCCGTTATAGAGCTTATTCATACCGCCACTTTGGTCCACGATGATGTGGTGGACGACAGTAACCGGAGAAGAGGTTTCTTTTCGATAAATGCCCTTTGGAAAAACAAGATCGCCGTGCTGGTGGGCGATTATTTGTTGTCCAAAGGTTTATTGCTCTCCATTGACAATGGCGATTTTGATCTTTTGCGGATTATTTCAGTGGCCGTTCGCGAAATGAGCGAAGGGGAACTTCTCCAAATCGAAAAGGCCAGGAGATTGGATATTACCGAAGAAGTTTACTTTGAAATCATCCGTCAAAAAACGGCGACCCTTATTGCCGCCTGCTGCGCCATGGGTGCCCGCTCCGTTATGGCTTCTGACGAAGAGGTGGAGAAAATGCGAAAGTTTGGCGAACTTATAGGTATTGCCTTTCAAATAAAGGACGATCTTTTTGATTATGGAAATGACCATATAGGAAAACCAACAGGAATTGATATTAAGGAACAAAAAATGACACTTCCCTTGATCTATGCCCTCAACCACGCTTCCGCAGAAGAAAAAAAATGGCTCATAAACTCGGTCAAAAACCACAATAAGGACAAAAAACGAGTTAGGGAGGTTATCGATTATGTAAAAAAGAACGGAGGTCTGGAATATGCCGTTGCCCAAATGAAGGCCTACCATCAAGAAGCACTGAAACTGTTGGAAACTTATCCCGATTCTCCGTATAAGGAATCATTGGAATTGATGGTGAACTATGTTATCGCCAGAAAAAAGTAATTGAGTAATTCTGAATTCGGGATCCAGGATTTTGCTTGTACTTGGAAAATAGCGCACATAATTAGAAATCTGATACTTTTCCTTTCTTCGGGCAACCTTTTTCCAAGATTCTACGTCTATTTAGATAGAGACCCAAACCGCGATCTGTACTTTGAAAACAATCAAACTGCACAAGAATTATTCAAAACTGATAGACAAAGCGTC
The DNA here is from genome assembly GCA_964565295.1 of uncultured Aequorivita sp. Lineage (GTDB taxonomy): Bacteria > Bacteroidota > Bacteroidia > Flavobacteriales > Flavobacteriaceae > Aequorivita. Next base: position 1,317 of record CAZMDY010000114.1, read on the forward strand.
TAAAGGCGACCGGCGGGCACAGCAACAACTCTTTGATATGTTTTCCCCAAAAATGCTCGGTGTGTGCAGACAATATTTGAAAGACAACAATCTGGCCGAGGAAGTGATGCTCTCGGGGTTCTTGAAAATGTTCACCCATTTACCTGATTTTAAGAATGAGGGCAGTTTTGAAGGTTGGATCCGAAGAATTATGGTGAACGAATGTATTTCAAAACTTCGGAAGAACAAAAAATTGAATTTCGTTTCCGAAGCAGCTATTGAAAATACCACGGAATATTCCACTTATATAGAAACGGAGTTGGAAGCGGCCGAAATCCAAAAACTGATAGATTCCCTTCCCGATGGCTATAAAACGGTTTTTGTCCTGTATGTAGTGGAGGGCTATAAACACAGTGAGATTTCAGAATTGCTCCAAATAAGTGAAAGTACTTCAAAAACGCAGCTTTTTAAAGCCCGAAAAATGCTTCAAAATATGGTAAATAATCAAAACAATATAAACTATGGCGCCCTTTAATCTTGAAGAAAATATTCGTGAGAAACTGGAGAACAGGGAGCAAAAACCTTCTCCTGGGGCTTGGAAAAAACTGGAATCCCAATTGAACAAAAAACAGCCCAAAAAGACTTTTAAATGGTATTATTTGGCTGCCAGTTTTGTGGGAGTGTTGATAGCCATTTCAGTTTTTCTGAACGAAAATAAAATTGAGGTGAAAAACCAAATGGTAATTGAAAACTCACAGCCCACGGAGGCAGTCCCCGTTGAATCGAAAATAGCTCCAGAATCCGTCTATCCCATAACCGATAAAAATGTTTTAGAAAAAGTTGAAACCGCAAAGGATCCGAAACAATCAGAAAAGGAATTAGAGCCCTCTCCCAAAGAATCGATAATCGACAAGAAATTCAAAGAATCCGAGATGTTTGCCAATACGGCCATAGAAGAAAATACAAACGATAAGGAAGAACCTACGGAAATCCCTGTTTTGCAGGATGATACTTTTTTCGAGTTAGACGAAGTAGTGGCTTCCATAAATTCCCTTCAAAAGAACAACAAGCAAATCACCACAGAAGAGGTTGAAATGCTTTTAAAAAATGCCCGCCGTGATATCCAATTGCAACGATTGGACAGTGGTCCAAAAGTAAATACGACCACATTGCTGGAAGACGTGGAGTGGGAACTGGAAAAAAGTTTTCGCGACAAGGCTTTCGATGCCTTGGGCGAGGGTTTTCAAAAGTTGCGAACAGCTATTTCACAGCGAAACGATTAAATCTACGTCTGGTCAGTCGCGCGGGCGAGATGTTTTTTATAAACTCAAATATTTATCATTATCTATTAAAATCTGAACCTTATGAAATCGTTACTTTTTATATCTACGGCGCTAACGATGTGCCTGCTCAGCAGTTTTTATGGACAAGCCCAAGAAACTGAAACACAAAATTCAGTGGAACAATTGACCCATTTAAAAGAAAAAATAATCCAAGAGGAAAAGGAAGCCTTAAAAATTGAGGTAGAATCCATCCACGCCCGTTTGGATTCCGGTGAGATCACCCCTGAAAGAGCCGAAACCTTAAAGAAAAAAGCTGCCGAAAAACATGCGCTGAACATTGAAAACCGAATAGCCATTGCCACTAACCAAATGGAATTGATTGAGAGAAATGGAGCTGATTCCACAATGCGAATCGGAAGACGAATTGTGATGGGTTTTGGCCTGGAAGATTCGGATAACAATATGATTTTTGGTTTAAAAATCGAAAACGACAGTACGCCACATAAAAAGCGCAAATACGATCGCCGTACCACTTCGGGGCCCAATTTGGCTTTTGGATTGAACAATGCTATCACAGAAGGAGAATCTTTTAATGAAGCTGATTTTAAGGTTGGCGGAAGTCGTTTTTTTGAAATTGGCTGGTCGTGGAAAACCCGGGTTTTTGATAACAGTAATTGGTTAAGGGTAAAGTATGGTATAGCCTTTCAGTTCAATGGGTTAAAGCCTAAGGACAATTTATATTTTGTCGATACGGGGGAACATACGGAGCTTCAAACCCATCCTATCCAACTTAAAAAATCCAAATTCAGAATAGACAATTTGGTGGTTCCTTTTCACTTCGAATTTGGGCCTTCCGAGAAGATTGAACGGGACGATTATTTCCGTTACAAGACCGATAAAAAAATAAAAGTTGGTCTGGGCGGCTATGCAGGAGTCAATTTGGGCGTACGTCAAAAATTAAAATTCAAGGAAGACGGAGAGCGCACAAAACAGAAACTTAAAGCAAATTACAATACTGGTAATTTCGTGTACGGTTTAAGTGGCTACTTAGGTTGGGGGGATACCTCAATTTATATGAAATACGATCTAAATACAATTTTCAAGGACAATCCTAAAGACCAGCGGAATATTTCCCTTGGGCTGCGCTTCGATTTTGATTAGCCAAACCCGAATCTTTATTCGTTGTTTTTTGACCCGCAAGGATTTTATGTTCTTGTGGGTTTTCCTTTTTATATTCCTATTTTTACCGCACTGAAATTGACTTTAAAATCCTTAAATCCTTTTGATAAGCAGAACTACTATAGACAACGTTTTTGAGACCGCCAGAGTAGAGGAGGTGATCGGAGATTTTGTACAACTAAAGAAATCTGGCAGCAATTTTAAAGGCCTCAGCCCTTTTACCGACGAAAGGTCTCCCAGCTTTATGGTCTCACCAGTGAAGCAAATCTGGAAGGATTTCAGTAGTGGAAAAGGCGGAAACGTGGTTTCTTTTTTAATGGAGCACGAACATTTCACCTATCCTGAAGCCATTCGGTATCTCGCCAAGAAATATGGAATTGAAATTGAGGAAACTGTACAGAGCAGCGAGGAGAAGGAAAATGCAAATGAACGCGAAAGCATGTACTTGGTCAGCGAATTTGCCAAGGAATATTTTCACAATACCTTATTGAAAACCGAGGAAGGGAAAGCAATAGGCCTTTCCTATTTCAAGGAGCGCGGATTTACCGATGAAACCATTAAAAAATTCGAACTCGGTTATTCCCCCGATTCTTGGGATGCTTTTACTACCCACGCAATTAAAAAAGGGTATAAACTTGAGTTCCTTGAAAAAACCGGATTGTCCATAGTTAAGGAAGAGAAACAGTTCGACCGTTTCAAGGGGAGGGTGATGTTCCCGATTCTCAGTATGAGCGGCCGCACTTTGGGTTTTGGAGGACGCATTTTGACTTCGGATAAAAAAGCTGCAAAATACCTGAACTCTCCTGAAAGCGATATTTATCATAAAAGCAAAGTACTTTACGGTATTTTCCACGCCAAACAAAGCATCGCCAAAGAAGACAATTGCTATTTGGTTGAAGGCTATACCGATGTTATCCAGTTCCATCAAACTGGAATCCACAACGTCGTTTCTTCCTCGGGAACGGCCTTGACCCCAGAACAAATCCGGCTTATAAATAGGCTTACCAAAAATATAACCGTTCTTTTTGATGGCGATGCGGCTGGACTTAGGGCATCGCTCCGCGGAATCGATCTTATCCTGGAACAGGGAATGAACGTAAAAATCTGCAGCTTTCCCGAAGGAGAGGATCCGGACAGTTTTTCCCGAAAAAATTCCTTGGAAGAACTTGCGCTTTATTTGGAGGAAAATTCCAAGGATTTTATAACCTTTAAAGCCTCTTTGCTGGCCGATGATGCCAAGAACGATCCCATAAAAAAGGCTGAGACCATCCACGATATGGTGGCGAGTATTGCTAAAATCCCGGATGTTATCAAACGGGAAGTTTACTTGCAGGAATGTGCACGCATCATGGATATTTCTGAAGAGGTTCTCTTTAATTCCATTGCACAGTTGCTCCGAAAGGAACGCAAGGATGTTGCCAAAAAAGGAAAGCAAACCTCTGAACCTTTTGCCGTGGTTTCTTCGGAAAAGGGAAAAGTCCAGAAAGTGGATGTCCAATTCGAATTGGAACAAAAACTGATAGAGCTTTTGGTGCTATATGGAAACAGGGAGGAGGATTTTGAGGAAATAGTTTTGGACGGTGATGAGAAAGAGGGTGTAAAACTTACCTCCGAAGTAAATCGATCGCGTGTTTTTGAAAAGATTTATTTGGATTTGCAAGAAGATGAAATTGAGTTTACAAATCTTGAATTCAAAAATATCTATAAGGAAGTGATCAATCGATTTATAGAAAACCCCGAATCAAATTCAGAATCATTTGTGAACCAGCTGGAGCCTGAAATAGCTGCCGGCATCACAAATATATTGATGGAGGAAGAACGCCATATTCTACATGATTGGGAACGGATGCAGATCATCGTGAAAACGAAGGAAAAAACCATAGCACAAATTGTAAACGAAACCATTTTTAGCCTGAGACGGTATCTGGTAACCAAAAAAATTGATGAGCTTTCCGAGACCTTAAAAACAGAGGAAGAAGATTTGGACAATGAAGCAGTTCTTCAAGAAATTCTGGCCTACGTTAAGTTGAAACAATTACTTTCCCAAATGCTGAACCGCGTTATTTAGGATGTTATTTATATCCACGTTGGATTGAATGAGATAAGACCTGAGACTAAAATTTAGAATAGGCTTGAAGTTAATTAACGCTTATTGCTTCAGATCCAAAGGGATGATGCAAACGGGAATCGGTTTTATTTTATGTTGATTGGCTCTGTTCAATCGGGTGTAAATTTTAAACACTTCTTCTTTTCTTTCTGAAAAATCGATGATTGAACTTCCTTTTTCAGCCTCTTTCATCGCCCATTCCAGTTCGTCATAACTTGCGCCAAGTTGATCTTCATCGGAACGGTTATCACCGAATAGTCCATCAGTAGGTTGGGCTTTTAATATAGATGAGGGAACTTCCAGAACTTTCCCGATTTGATATACTTCACTTTTCATCAAATCGGCAATTGGACTAAGGTCCACGCCGCCATCTCCATATTTTGTAAAAAAACCAACGCCGAAATCCTCGATTTTGTTTCCAGTACCTACCACCAAGGAATTGGTTGTTCCGGCCAAAAAATATAAT
>CAZMDY010000115.1:0-6310 GCA_964565295.1 uncultured Aequorivita sp.
GCAGTTTGCGGTTCGTTTGCAAGCAGCAGCCGTTATCCAGCAACTGTCTTTTTTTTGTTTGTTTTTCCTGTTGATCAAAGGAGGAAACAACTGTCATCCTTTGAACTTTAGCGGTAAATGGACCACGCTTTTGGTTTCAAAAAATTCTTCCTCAAAATAATCACTTAACGGATATATCTTGGCATTGCGATAAATTTTGAGCTCTTCGGATAGATCGCCTCCCTTTAGGTAAAGGATTCCGTTTTTCAGTTCGTGATTGTTTTGTTTTGCGATTTTTCCCTGAACCCAGTGCACAAAGGTTTCCATTTGGGCCACGGCTCGGCTGATGATGAAATCATAGTGCCCAGAAATGTTCTCTACTCTCTCATTGAAGGTTTGCACGTTCTCCAATTCGATGCCTTTTACCACTTCATCAACCACCTTGATTTTTTTTCCGATACTGTCCACCAAATGAAATTGAACATCAGGAAATAGGATTGCCAGCGGAATTCCTGGAAACCCTCCCCCAGTGCCCACATCCAAGATTTTTGCTCCAGGACGAAAATTTTGGATTTTGGCAATTCCCAAGGAATGCAGCACATGCCGAAGATAAAGCTCTTCGATGTCCTTCCGTGAAACAACGTTTATTTTTATGTTCCAATCTTCATATAAATCTCCCAAAAGTTCAAATTGTTTCGTTTGTTCCTCGGAAAGCTGAGAAAAATATTTTAATATCAGTTCCATAATTTAATTTAAGATGCAAAAGTATGGTATCTTTACCGAAAAATTTGGTTTTGGATTTCCTGAATTCAACCAAAGATTACTAAATTTATCGCTCTACAATTTACATAAATCCCGCTTTGACTTATACAAATTTAAATTTTTCCCGAATCGACAGCGCCAAGTTCTTTAGAACCCTGAACAAACGCGTGAACGAATATTTTAAGGACAATAATATTTCCCGTACTGGAAATTGGAAACTTCACCTTAAAACTGTAGTGATGTTTTCATTGTACCTTACCCCCTATTTCCTGATGCTGACCTTGGATTTCCCTGGGTGGGTCCAATTGCTTTTCACCATAATTATGGGTGTGGGAATGGCCGGTGTTGGCATGAACGTTATGCACGATGCCAATCACGGATCCTACTCCTCCAAAAAATGGGTCAATAAAGTAATGGGCAGCAGTATGTATATTTTAGCAGGAAATGTGTATAATTGGAAAGTGCAGCACAATGTACTCCACCACACCTACACCAACATCCAAGGACATGACGAAGATTTGGAAGCGGGACGGGTTCTTCGGTTTTCGCAACATTCAAAATGGCGCCGTTTTCACAAATTTCAGCACTATTACAGTATATTGCTATACGGATTGTTGACCTTCAACTGGGTGATCACCACCGATTTTTTCCAGACCAAAAGATATTTGGCAAGAAAGCTTTCATACGGTAAATTTCCCACACCAGCCAAACAATGGAGCATCTTGGTAATCACCAAAATCATTTACATCTCTTTATGGGTCGTAATCCCCATTTTATTTTTCAACATTGTTTGGTGGAAAATCCTTATCGGATTTTTTATCATGCATTATGTTGCCGGTCTTATCTTAAGTGTTGTTTTCCAATTGGCGCATGTGGTTGAAAACACAGAGATCTTGATGCCCGATGAAAGTGGAACTATGAAAAACACTTGGGCGATACACCAGTTGTTTACCACCACAAATTTCGCTACTAAAAACAAGATTGTGAACTGGTACACCGGGGGGCTAAACCATCAGGTAGAGCACCATATTTTTCCGAACATCTGCCATATCCATTACAACAATATCGCAGAAATCGTGAAGCGCACAACCCAGGAATTCAATCTACCATACAAAGAATATAAGACCACGCGCATGGCCATCATTGCCCATTTCAAGCACTTAAAGGAAATGGGGGCAAATCCCGCGATAACAGCATAATCACTATGGACAATAGACTTTCAAAACGGGTGAACGAGATGGAAACCTCGGCCACCTTGGCTATGGCTGCCAAAACAAGGGAACTTAAAGATCAAGGCATTGACATAATTGGCCTAAGTCTCGGGGAACCGGATTTTACCGTTCCCGAATACATAAAAGAGGCTGCCATAAAAGCTATTGAGGACAATTACCATTCCTATACACCTGTTGATGGTTATGCCGATCTAAAAGAGGCGATCATCACCAAGTTTAAACGAGACAACAACCTTAACTACAAACCCTCACAAATTGTGGTTTCTACGGGTGCCAAACAATCGCTCGCAAACCTTACGATGGTGCTTTTAAACGAAGGGGACGAAGTATTGCTTCCCGCCCCCTATTGGGTAAGCTACGCCGACCAGTGCAAGGTTGCCGGAGGGATTCCGAAAGAGATTCCCACAACCATTGAAACGGATTTTAAAGTCACCCCCGAAGCATTGGAAGAGGCAATTACCCCGAAAACAAAATTGATCATATACAGTTCTCCCTGCAATCCCAGCGGTTCGGTTTACAGTAAAAAAGAACTACGGAAACTTGCAGATGTTTTGGTGAAATATCCTGATATTATCGTAATCAGCGATGAGATCTATGAACATATAAATTTTGTGGGAAAACATTTTTCCATGGCGGAGTTTGACGATATGTACGATCGGACCGTCGTAGTGAACGGTGTTTCAAAAGCCTTTGCAATGACTGGATGGCGCATTGGTTTCATAGGCGGTCCGGAGTGGATTGCCCGCGCTTGCAACAAAATGCAAGGCCAAGTCACCAGCGGCACCAACTGTATCGCACAAAGAGCTGCCATTACTGCATTGGCCAACCCTCCGAGCAAAATAAAGTTCATGGTCGATGCTTTTAAGGAACGCAGAAAAATAATCCTTGCTTTACTTTCGGAAATAAATGGCATTAAAACAAATCGGCCCGAGGGAGCTTTTTATGTTTTCCCAGATGTATCCTACTTCTTTGGAAAAACCCTGCGGGGCAAGAACATCAATACCGCTTCCGACTTTTCTTTATATCTTTTGGAAGAAGCCCGCGTAGCCACGGTTACAGGCGAAGCTTTCGGTGATCCAAACTGCATCCGACTCTCGTATGCTGCTTCTGAAACAGAGATAATAGAGGCAGTAAAGCGGATTAAGGAGGCTTTGGAACAATAAAACCACTTCCTCCCATATCAGAAGTGCATGTAAAGGCAACACGATCGTGCCATTTTAATTTTTCAGCTTAAAATTTACCTATGGGAATTTCAACGCACTATATATAGTCCATGGTTTGAACTGTGGGCTACATTTTTTGCAATTTCCTTGCCCCGGTTTAAGTGTATGTCGATCATGGTTTGAATAGCTAAAAAGCGATGGGCTTTTCATACACTTAAACATCACATTCACAGGTAATTTTGATCTTTCAAATTCACTAGGACTATCCGAATTTTTTCTCGACGGATCATCTTGTCCTCTGCTGTTTTCAACTAAAAAATTTATAGTTTGTTTCGTATTAACCAAATCAACTTGTAACATACTTCTCCTTAAATATTCCGAAAAATGCATAATTCAGTAGATTCAATTCCCAACTATCTATAAATCTGAAGAATTTTATTTAAATTCCCTTCCGCAAACAACTTCCGTTATGACAGAACCTAAACGACTCTTCGATTTTCCATACTTTCAGCTTAAAAAATATCCCCAGCAAAAAGCATTGAATACCAAATACAATGGCAAATGGGAAGCTACTTCCACCCAGGAATACATTAACAAGGCAAATGGCATAAGTCGGGCGTTGATTGCAATGGGAGTAAAACCAAACGACAAAATTGCACTGATTTCCACCAACAACCGCACCGAATGGAATATTTGCGACATCGGAATTATGCAAACCGGGGCGCAAGATGTGCCAATTTATCCAACTATTTCTGAAAGTGAATACGAATATGTTCTAAACCATAGTGAATCAATCTACTGTTTTGTGTCTGATAAGGAAGTGTATGATAAGGTAATGACGATTAAAGCTAATGTTCCTTCCTTAAAAGAAGTTTACACTTTTGACGCCATTGAAGGTGCAAAAAACTGGAACGAGCTTCTGAAAAAGGGAAAAAACGAAAACAACCAAGATGAATTGGATGCGCGGATGAAAGCCATTGATGAAAATGATGTCGCAACGCTAATATATACATCCGGCACCACCGGAAAACCAAAAGGTGTAATGCTGTCGCACAAAAACATTGCTTCCAACGCAAAAGCGAGCAAAGATAGATTGCCCATTGAACCGGGCAAATCGTCGGCCTTGAGTTTTCTGCCGGTATCCCACGTTTATGAGCGGATGTTGCTCTATTTATACCAATATAGCGGAATGGAAATCTATTTTGCGGAATCTTTAGAAACCATCAGCGATAACCTTAAGGAAGTAAAACCAGAGGTGATGACAGCCGTCCCGCGACTTCTGGAAAAGGTGTATGATAAAATTTACGCTACAGGAAGCGACCTTAGCGGAATCAAAAAAATGCTTTTCTTCTGGGCAGTCGATCTCGGACTTAAATATGAACCTTATGGCCAAAATGGATGGTGGTACGAATCCCAGCTTAAACTTGCCAATAAATTGATATTCAGCAAATGGCGGGAAGCGCTTGGCGGAAACTTAAAAGCTATCGCATCTGGAAGTGCCCCTTTGCAACCCCGTTTGGCAAGGGTTTTCAATGCGGCCGGCATTCCGGTGATGGAGGGCTATGGTCTCACGGAAACCTCGCCGGTAGTTTCGGTGAACGATATGCGCAATCGTGGATTCAAGGTTGGAACGGTAGGAAAACCCTTGCGCGAAACGGAAGTGAAAATAGCCGAAGATGGCGAAATTCTGGTAAAAGGACCGCAGATAATGCTCGGCTACTACAAAGACCAAAAGCAGACCGACGATGTTCTGAAGAACGGTTATTTCCACACCGGCGATATTGGCGAAATTGACAACGAGGGATTTTTGAAGATCACGGATAGAAAAAAGGAAATATTTAAGACCAGTGGCGGAAAATACATTGCCCCACAGACCATTGAGAATGTGATGAAGCAATCCCGATTTATCGAGCAAATAATGGTTATTGGCGAAGGCGAAAAAATGCCGGCGGCCCTGATCCAGCCCGATTTTGAGTTTTTAAAGAAGTGGGGAAACAAAAAAGGGAGGAATATTCCATCCAATCCAGCGGAAATGGTGAAGAATGAATCGATCCTAAAACGCATCAAAAAGGAAATCGATTTTTACAACGAACGTTTCGGAAAATGGGAAAAAATAAAAAGATTCGAATTGACACCCGATGTCTGGAGCATTGAAGCCGGCCACCTTACCCCAACGATGAAAATGAAGCGAAAAGTGATAAAGGAAATGTACAAAGATCTGCATGATAAGATTTATGGCAAAAACTCCGCATAAATTTCCATAACACCGACAAACACCAAATTAAACTTGCGTTAAACCTTATTTTAAGTTCATTCAAAGACTCGGGTTTTCTTAATTTTAAGTGTCTAAAAAACCAGAAATGAAAATCATTTGGACCATTGGCCATTCCACCCGAAACTTTGAGGAATTCATAAAACTGCTGAAATCCTTCAAAATTGAAATTCTGGTGGACGTGCGCCATTATCCCGGTTCCCGAAAATTTCCGCAGTACAATAAGGACAATTTAAAAGATTCCCTTCCCCAAGACGGGATCGAATATATACATCTTGTAGATCTTGGAGGAAGAAGAAAACCTGTTCCAAATTCAAAAAATGACGCATGGCGAAACGATTCTTTTAAGGGCTACGCAGATTATATGGAAACTGAACAGTTCCAGAAATCACTTAACATTCTAATGAAATTGGCTTTCACAAAAAGAACCGCGATTATGTGCTCCGAGGCCGTCTGGTGGCGCTGCCATCGTTCGCTCGTCGCCGATATTTTGAAGGTGAAGAATTGGAAAGTGATGCACATTATGGCAGAAAATAGAGCAACGGAGCATCCATTTACGCAACCGGCAACGGTGGTGGATGGAAAATTGGATTATTCCGAAAAGTAAAATATCGAATCAAATCAAGCCTATTTTACTATGCGTGCATAATAAAATTTTGTATATTTGGTTATCTTTTTTCAAATTGAGTGTATGAAAGAAAGAACGATAGATTATATTCTACGGTCCACTTGGATGAACGTGACCAAAATGTACAATGAGGAAGCTGGAAAAAAAGGAAGTACAATGGCTACGGGTTTTGTCCTGATCAGCATCGATCCTGAAGAAGGAACACCCTCCACTGCACTGGGACCCAAAATGGGGATGGAAGCCACCAGTCTTTCGCGTACCTTAAAATCTATGG
>CAZMDY010000116.1:0-6162 GCA_964565295.1 uncultured Aequorivita sp.
CGGTGGTTTATTGGATAATTTGTTAAAAAAATTATAGGGCTACTTCTCATAGTAAAATTTATGTTTCTTTAACATTTTAAAAAGTGTTTTTATTAAATTAGCACAATTTTTTTGTGAGTGTCCTTATGTATTACGATATTTCCGACTTCTATAAATTCTGTAGATTTGGAATTCAAAATAGAGGAGTAAATTAGTAATTTAACCCAAACGATTCACTCCAACAGTTTACAATCAATAATATCAAAGCCGATGAAATACCTGTTAACGAACATAAAATCAACCTCACAAATCACCACCCTATGAATCAATTACTCAAAAAAAACTATTTTCAGACTATTGTATTAAGCATTGGAGTTGCCGCATTTTTGACTTCCTGTGTCAATAAACAGGGCGACAAAGTATACGAAAATGCGGTTGATATCCCCGTAAACCAAGAAATGATAGCGGAGACCACTGCCCCACCTTTTGTTCCCACACCTGTGGGAGACCGATTGGCTAAAAAACTGATCGTGGATATGGAAATCATCGAAACGGAGGCCGAAATGACAAATGGTGTTTCCTATCTTTATTGGACCTTTGATGGAACCGTTCCCGGAAGTTTTATCAGAACACGAGTAGGTGATGAAGTTGAGTTCCATTTAAAGAACCATCCGGATAATAAACTGGCACACAATATTGACCTTCATGCGGTCAATGGTCCTGGTGGTGGCGCTGAATCTTCTTTGATTGCTCCCGGACAACAGACTGCATTTGCCTTTAAAACTTTGAACCCTGGAATATATGTCTATCACTGCGCCACCGCTCCCGTGGGAATGCACATTGCAAACGGAATGTATGGATTGATCTTGGTTGAGCCCGAAGGCGGTTTGCCCCCAGTGGACAAGGAGTTCTATATTATGCAGGGTGATTTTTACACACAAGGAAGTTATGGAGAACCCGGACTCCAACCTTTTGACATGCAAAAAGCTATTAATGAAGATGCTGATTATGTAGTTTTCAATGGCCATGTGGGCTCTATGCTCGGAAACAAGGCGTTGGAAGTAAATGTTGGGGAAACCGTTCGACTTTTTGTCGGGAATGCAGGACCAAATTTGGTGTCCTCATTTCATATAATCGGTGAAATTTTTGATCGGGTAAACGTGGAAGGGGGAAGTTTGGTCAACGAAAATGTACAGACTACCCTTATCCCTGCCGGAGGAGCAGTAATGATCGAGTTAAAAGTTGATGCCCCTGGAGAATACATATTGGTGGACCACAGTGTATTCCGTGCGTTCAACAAAGGAGCACTTGCCCAAATGGTAGCTGTAGGACCTGAAAACGAACGTGTATTCAAGGGAAGAATCCAAGAAGGTGTTTATTTGCCTGAAGGAGGAATAATCCAAAAAATGCCCGTGGTAGGCGGCACACAAGCTGACGCTGAAACCTCAACGGAACCTGTTGCTGCCCTTTCGAAGGATGAGAAAATGAAATTAGGGAAAGATATATACGATCGTACTTGTTTTGCCTGTCACCAAGGGACGGGACAAGGAGTGCCAGACGTTTTCCCTCCATTGGCAAATGCTGACTACCTCAATGCCGATGTGGAGCGTGCGATAGATGTTGTACTGAATGGCCTCACCGGTGAAATAACGGTAAACGGCAAAAAATACAATAACGTGATGACCGCCCAAATGCTGGATGACGCACAAACTGCCAGTGTGCTCACCTACATTTACAATAGTTGGGGCAATAACGGGACTGATGTAACTGAAGAAATGGTCAGGAATGTCCGTTCGCAATAAGAAGATTTGTTGATAAAAAAGATTATAGCACTCAGTATTTTTTGGGCCGTAGCAATAAACGCTTCGGCCCAAGATATAGAAATGGCAACCATTGAGGGAGGCAACTATAAACCATTATATGGCACCGATTCTCCTAATGTAGAGGTCCATACTTTTATGATGGATATATATCCGGTGACCGTAAAGGAGTTCCAGGAATTTGTGAAAGAACATGCAAAGTGGCGACGTTCACAGGTTAAAGGAATTTTCGCCGACAAAAATTATTTGAACAGCTGGGTTGACGATTTACACCCAAACCCAGAAACCACAGACAACCAGCCAATAACAAATGTTTCTTGGTTTGCTGCCAAGGCATATTGTGAATGTCAAGGCAAACGGCTTCCGACAGTTGATGAATGGGAATTTGTGGGTATGGCCGACAAAACCACTCCAGATGCGCGGATCAAAGAAAGTTACAACCAATATATTTTGGACTGGTACGAAAGACCCAAAAGAAAAAACCAAGAAATAGGAAGCACCTTTGAAAATTATTGGGGCGTTTATGATCTGCACGGATTGGTTTGGGAATGGACCTTGGATTATACTTCAGTAATGCTGACTTCAGAATCCAGAAGTGGTGGCCAAAACAATAATTTATTCTGTAGTGCCGCAGCCGTGGGAGCCACCGATTTGATGAACTATGCCGCCTTTATGCGTTATGCTTTTAGAAGCAGTGTAAAGGGCAATTATTCTGGAAATAATTTGGGTTTCAGATGTGCAAAAGATATAGACGGCTAATTAATAAGACTTAAAGAAATAAATGAAATATATTAAATACATTTTCTTCAGCTCGGTGATTTTAATGTTTTCCTGTAAGCAAAACGCTGAACAAGATGCTTTGGAAACTGAAACGAAAACAGAAACAGCTTCAGCCGAGATAGATTTTTTGGATATGTCCATTTATAACCTGCCCTCAAACTGGACAACCCAGAATGGAAACGAAATTGAATTAAAGGAACTTCACGGAAAAGTGGTTGTTATGGTTATGATCTATACTTCCTGCCAAGCAGCTTGTCCGCGCTTGGTGGCGGATATGCGGAACATAGAAAGTCAAATTCCGAATGAGAAAAAAGATGATGTCCAATACGTATTTGTGAGTATTGACCCCGATACAGATACCCCGGAACGGTTAAAAGCCTTTGCAAAAGAAAACCTTATGGACGACGACAAATGGCTTTTTCTGCGCGGAACCGAGAATGACACAAGGGAATTTGCAGCCGTGCTCGCAGTGAATTACAAACGAATTTCACCCATCGACTTTTCCCACTCCAATATAATTAGTGTGTTTGACCAAAACGGTGAATTGGTCCATCAACAAGAAGGACTGGGAGTGGACAACATTGAAACGGTTCAAGCCATCATTGACTTAGCCCGTTAGGACCCGATAAATACAAAATATTTATTATCATCCATGCTTCGGCTAGGCTTAATTAAACTACTCCGTTAAATTCTCTTTTTTCTCCAAAGGAAAAGGCTCTTCTTCCTTATCTTTTCTCTTACCTCCCAAGACAAAACTTAGAACAATGATTGTGAGTGCAACACACACCAAGGCAAAAATGCCAATGAGGAGTGTCCCTATGCCCCAGTTTGCCAAAAAAATTGTTAGATATATCATAATCAATGGTTTTTAATGGTGAAGGTTTCATTTTCAATCGGCATTGGCCCACATTCAAAATTGGCGTTCACAGATTCCGTCATTGGTTTAGGAGATAAATATGGAATGCCAAGTCCAAGACCTCGGACTATAAAAAGGCAGGCGATAATCCCCACGAAAACTGGGATGACCTTTCGGATCCGTTGGCGCACGTGGACATTCAGAAAATTCCCTAAATATATTGCCGAGGTCATCAAGGGAATGGTCCCCAATCCAAACAGAGCCATATAAAGGCTTCCCTGCAATGCATTTCCCGATGCTATGGCTCCAAAAACTGCCATATAGACCAGACCGCAAGGAAGGAATCCATTAAGAAACCCGATGGTCAAAAAAGTGTCAGCCGATTTCTTTTTGAGTTCCTTTCCCAAACTGGACTTTACTTTGGAAACAGCCTTAAAAATTGGTTTTGAGAAATTATACTTGTTGAATTTTCGTTGGGGAATTAAAATAACTACCAACATTAAAATCCCGATGAAAATGGACAGTTGCTGCTGCATTCCAAAAAGATTTAAACTCGACCCCGCCAATCCAAAAGCCAGCCCTATAATGCTGTAAGAAAAAATTCGACCAAAATGATATAAAGTTATCTGCCAAGTTTTTTTAAGGTTATTGCTACGGTCCACCGGAAGTAAAAACGCAATGGGCCCGCACATGCCTACGCAGTGAAAGCTACCCAATAGTCCAAATAAAAGTGCGGTCAAGAACATTCTAAAATAAAGGTTTTAATACCTATTTTAAAGATCAATAGTCAATTTCTTTCTGATAGCGATAATCCTTTCCTTTGTAGGACCAGTTTACAATAGTGGTCCACCTTCCACCCACCATTCTTGAGTCCGGAATCAATATAACTGAATCGGTAAGCTCTAACGGCATTTGGAAATCCAGTTTTTTATCCGATGGCCTGTAAAGGGTCACTGTTCCAGTTATGGCGCTAAGGTCCAAATCTTTTGGAAAAGTTATTTCCCAACCTCGATCTGTTTTGTTCCCGGTCAAATTCTGTTTCAGGGAATTGCTGTTTGCCAGATCATCCAGTTCCTTTTGAAAAACCAATTCCTTTTGGTAATAATCTTCAGTTACCAAGTCGTAATCGTATTTGTCATCAGTGATGATCTGTATCACAAAAAACAGGATGAATCCAATAAATAGGACCATTCCAATCGCCAATCCCGTACCCCAGTTTATTTTCATTTTTTTTCCATTCCAACTTTTTCGGAAGGTGATTTTAAATTAAATTATTTATAGGTTCGCGGTCCCAGAAAGTTTACGCTCGTGGTTTCCAACAAGGTGCCTTCACTGTAAACCTCAATTACCGCTTTTATTTTGTCGCCGTCCAAAGCAGTCCGATTTATATCTATGAACAATGTTCCTTCTGCCAATCCCTGGGCCGGAACAATTATTTCTCCTTGCCCCACAATCTGAACCTGACCGTTGGGAGCTTTAAGTTTAAAACTAATATCCCTTTTCTCCGAAGTGGTTTTGTTTAAAAGTTTGAACGTAAAAACATTGCTGATGATGTTGTTTTCCTTATGCTCATAAAGCTGTCCCGGAAGTCGGAGAATATTTGCTTCCACATCACTTCGTAAAAACAATAACCCCAATAGAACTCCTACCAAGATCGTTAACACCGCAATATATCCTTTCAGACGAGGTGTGAATTTGAACTTCGCTTTCTTTTCAATATTCTCAACGCTGGTATATCGGATTAGCCCTTTTGGAAGGTTTACCGCTTCCATAATATCATCGCAGGCATCCATACAGGCGGTACAGTTTATGCATTCCAACTGCGTTCCGTTACGGATGTCTATTCCTGTAGGACACACATTCACACATTGGAAACAGTCGATGCAGTCCCCTTTTCCTGAAACTTCTCGATCTTCATTCTTTTTGAATTTTGCCCGTCCTTTCTCCTTTTCGCCTCGTTTGTAATCGTAAGCGACCACTATGGATTTGTTGTCCAACATCACACTTTGCAGCCTTCCATAAGGACAGGCGATTATACAGACCTGCTCGCGAAACCAGGCAAAAATAAAGTAGAAAATACCGGTGAAAATTAAGAGAGAAAAGAGTGTGCTAAGATGATCCATTGGACCTTCGGCGATATAGCGCAACAAGCGATCACTTCCTATAAGATATGCCAAAAAAACATTGGCGGTGAGGAAGGAAATAAACAGAAATATAGACCATTTTAAAACTCTTTTCCTGATTTTTTCAGCATTCCAAGGTTGTTTGTCCAAGCGTATTTGAGCACCACGATCCCCATCGATCCAATATTCGATACGGCGGAAAACCATTTCCATAAAAATGGTCTGTGGACAGATCCATCCACAAAATATCCTTCCAAAAGCGGCCGTAAAAAATATGATGAAAACGACCCCAATTATCATCATAATCACAAAAATGTAAAAGTCTTGGGGCCAGAACGGATATCCAAAAATATTAAAACGTCGTTCCAGAACGTTAAACAACAGAAACTGGTTGCCATTGATTTTCACAAATGGGGAAATAAAGAAAAATGCAAGCAGAACATAGCTTACATATTTTCGATATTTATAAAGCTTCCCTGAAGGTTTTTTGGGAAATATCCAAGCTCTCTTCCCATCTTCATTTACAGTTCCAATCCTATCCCTAAATCTTTCGTTCTCTGGAGTATCCAAAATTCCGATGTTTTATTTGTTGTGTGTAAGTCCC
>CAZMDY010000117.1:0-6101 GCA_964565295.1 uncultured Aequorivita sp.
GGGCTTGATTTTGATGAGATTCTTCACTACGGCCGAATCAAAGGTGGAGAAGTACTTAGAAAAATGACTTTTCAAGAAAGAGGAAATATGCTAAAATCCCTCGCGCTTCACCTGGTGAAAAAGAAAGCTGATTTCTATGAAGTTAGTTATCGTACTGGTGCAACCAAAGTAGATAGCTGGATCGATATTGAGGGTGGTTTTGGAAATTTGTTCGCAAACGCTTCCCTCCGTAAATTATTTCCAAATCAATCCTATCATGTGGAAGGCGACCCGATAGATCTTTCGCGAGGCGGACGTTTTATGGCGCATCATATTATGGTGCCTAAACGTGGTGTTGCCATTCACATCAATGCTTTCAATTTTCCGGTTTGGGGAATGCTTGAAAAATGTGCGGTAAACTGGATGGCCGGAGTGCCAGCAGTAGTAAAACCGGCGACAAACACTTCATTTTTGACCGAAGCTGTAGTTCGGGAAATCATCGCTTCCGGAATTTTACCCGAAGGTGCTTTGCAATTGATAAACGGTTCCGCACGCACTATTCTGGATTCGGTGGAATCACAGGACGTTGTCACGTTCACAGGTTCTGCAACAACGGGACGCATGCTGAAAGCGCATCCTAGAATTATTGAAGAAGCAGTGCCATTTACTATGGAAGCCGATTCCTTAAATGCTTCAATTCTTGGTGAAGATGCCATTCCTGGAACACCCGAGTTTGATATTTTTATTAAAGAAGTCAGAAGAGAAATGACAGTAAAATGCGGACAGAAATGTACTGCAATCCGTCGAGTCATTGTCCCGGAAAATTTAATCGAAGATGTTCAGATTGCTCTTGGCAAAGCACTTTCAAAAGTAACGATTGGTGACCCTCGTTTAAAAGAAGTAAGGATGGGATCGCTGGTAAGTTTGGATCAAGTTCAAGAAGTTCGGGAACGAGTTCAGGAATTGTCCAAAACCGCTCAAATTGTCTATGGCGATTTGGATAAAATAGAAGTCATCGGCGCTGATGCCAAAAAGGGAGCTTTTTTAGCTCCAATATTACTTCGGGAAGACAATCCGTTCGACAACCTATCTGTACACGAAACAGAGGCTTTTGGTCCTGTAAGCACAATTATGCCTTATAAAAATTTAGATGAAGCCATCGAATTGGCTAAAATGGGCAAAGGTTCATTGGTCTCTTCAATCGCGACCAATGACGATAAAATAGCGAAGGATTACGTTGTAAATGCAGCTTCACACCACGGAAGGATTCTTGTCCTAAACAGGGAGAGCGCTGAGCAAAGTACAGGCCACGGTTCTCCATTGCCAAGCTTGGTCCACGGTGGCCCGGGACGAGCCGGTGGAGGGGAGGAAATGGGCGGAATGCGTGGTATAAAGCATTATATGCAACGCACGGCAATTCAAGGTTCACCCACAACTTTAACTGAAATTACCGGAATTTATCAAGCGAATGCAAAATATAAAGAGGCTGAACAGCATCCGTTTAAATATCATTGGGAAGATATTGAACCGGGAATGTCCTTAAAAACCCATAAACGAACCTTGTCTGATAGTGATATTATCAATTTTGCAAATTTGACTTGGGACCATTTTTATGCTCATACCGATACAACCTCCTTGGACGGAAGTATTTTCGAAAAACGAACTGCCCACGGATATTTCATAATCGCCGCTGCCGCAGGATTGTTTGTGTATCCGAACAAAGGCCCCGTAGCTGCAAATTACGGTCTGGAAGACTGTCGGTTTTTGCGTCCAATGTACCACGGCGATACTATCTATGTGCGTTTGACCTGCAAACAAAAAGTAGATCGCGATGTTTCCGGAGCCGAACATCCGAGCGGAATTGTAAAGTGGTTTGTTGAGGTTTTCGATCAGGAAGATGAGCTGGTGGCTGTTGCTACGATCCTTACAATGGTACAGAAAAAGCAAGACGTTTTTGTGGAAATGACCGATGGGAAAATCCAAACGGCATTAGATAAGCTGACTGAAAACACCAAACCAAAATGGGGGATAATGACTCCCCAACATTTGTTGGAACATTTGGAAGAAAGTTATCGTATTCTTTCCGGGGAAATTCAGGATTTTGAAGTTGCAACCCCTGAAAAGATTTTGGAAAAGGTTCATGATAGTCTTTATAATTATGAAAAATTCCGGCGCGAATCCCGATTTCCGACGATGAAGAAAGGAGAGTTGGAAAAGTTAAAACATCCAGATCTTGCAACCGCGAAAGAAAAGTTTTTGGAAGCCCGTGGACAATACTTGGACTTTTTTAAGGAAAACCCCGATGCGGTTTTAAAGAATATGGTTTTTGGCGAATTGAACAGATACGAATCCTATTTATTGGAAAGAAAGCATTTGAACCATCACTTTGAGCAGTTTGGGTTAATTTAGATCAACGTTGCCTTTTTACCTTTCAGGTTTGTCTTCATCTTTGAACAATATCTGATAAAGAAGATAAAGGCCGATGACGGCGGCAATTAAAAACAGAATAAACGCAAAGGCAGGATAACCGGCAATACTCCAGGCAGTTGGCACTCTTACCAACATAGCAGCGCCGACGATTAGAGCAGCAATGATCAATCCAGCCGTTATGCGGTTTGCCACTTTTTGAAATGCATCCGTAAAACGCTGTTCGTCAATTGAATCAACTTTGATTCTTAGTTTGTTTTCTGATAAAAGTTCCGTGAATTTATTAAGCCGAAAAGGCAAGTTTTCTGAAAGTTCTTTCATTTCCAGAAATAGCTCCATTAGGTTTCCCGGTTTTAAATTCTCTTTGATCCGTTTTTGCATCAAATGCTGAACATATTCCTTCATTGTCCGCTGTAGGTCATATTCAGGATTGAGGTGGGCAACAATTTGGTCTAAATTGAGGAGGATTTTTCCTAAGATGTTAAGTTCCACGGGAATGTGAATGCCTTCCTTGGCAGCCATTTGATTCATTTTGATCAAAATCCTACCCGTCTGGAGATCTTTGGCTTTGGAATCTTCATTTTCCTGCGTTATCCGGATCACGTTTTTCCTGAAGTTCTTCAAAGCCTTGTTTTTTTCGTCGTACTCGCTTATATTCAACAGAATATCCGCCACTCGTGAACCATCATAATTGCTTAAAGCGATCATCAGTTTCAAAATGGTTTCCTGCATTTCATTACTGAACTTGGCCACCATTCCCAGGTCCATTAAAGCTATCTTGTTTTCGGGGGTCAAATACACATTGCCCGGATGCGGATCGGCGTGGGCAAAACCATCAACGATAATTTGTTTTAAATATCCCTTCACCAAATCATCAACTAGCGGTTCCAAAGGTATTTCCAGCTTTTTCAACGGAGAGACTTTTGTGATTTTTCCACCTTCCACAAATTCCATGGTCAATACCCTTGAGGAACAATAATCCAAAATAGGGGCTGGAATAAAAAGATGTTCAAATTCTTCCAAATTGGATTTAAGAGTATCTAGGTTTTGTGCTTCCTGGGTATAATCCAATTCTTTTAGTAATATGTACCGAAGTTCTTCAATTACATTGTGAACGGCATAATTGCGTGCAGTTTCACTAAAATTTTCAAACTTCTCGGACATAGACATTAGGGCATCCAAATCTTCAATAAATCGTTCTCGAATTCCCGGTCTTTGAACCTTTACCGCCACTATTTTTCCAGAATGCAAAACAGCGCGATGTACTTGTCCAATGGAAGCGCTGGCCAAAGGTTCAGTTTCAAAGGAAGCAAATGCTTTGGAAATTCTCACACCCAGTTCTTCCTTAAATATCTTTTCAATTTCTGCGTAATCCACAACCTCCACATCGTCTTGAAGCGTGGCCAAAGTTTCCAAAAATGAAGGGGGCAAAAGGTCTGGGCGTGTGGAAAGGAGTTGCCCTAATTTCACGTACGTCGGCCCCATCTTCTTTAAATCTTCCGCCAATTCCTCAGGAGAATGGTCAAAATGATCCGATTCAATATCTGCCTCGGAATCTGCAATTTTTTCCTCGGTATAAGTGAAAACATCACTGTTCCAATACTTCAACATAAACTTGAAGAATCGAAAATATTTGTCATATTGGTCAGGTAGTAGGCTCAAAGTCGTAAAATTTTAGGAAAACTACGAAATAAACCTTCTGAACAGTTTCGGATTTAGAAAATTTTAGCTAATTCATCTCATCCCAAATGTCGTTGAGGGTTGGACCCAGTTTTTTTTCGGCCAACAAAAGCTGGTTTTTCGAGTGATAATTCTAAAAAGTTAGCTTATTTTGTTTGACCTGAAATTGATGGCTTTAAGTATGGCGAATTGAGTTTTTTTTCTCGTGTTTAAAAGCCGGTTAATAAAGTAGATTATCATAGTACAAAGAAAATATATATGACAGAAGCATACGTAAAACAAGAAATAAATAACGGCATCGCCACCATTGAATTTTTCCATCCGGCGCAAAACAGTCTGCCGGGTGATTTGTTAGCCAGCTTGGCAGATACAATTACCAAAGCTGGGAATAATGAAGAAATAAAAGTAATTATCCTGAAAAGCGGCGGTGACCGAACTTTCTGCGCCGGAGCTAGTTTCAATGAGCTTATAAATATCAATGATGCCCAAACGGGAAAGATATTTTTCAGCGGTTTTGCAAA
Organism: uncultured Aequorivita sp.; assembly: GCA_964565295.1. Lineage (GTDB taxonomy): Bacteria > Bacteroidota > Bacteroidia > Flavobacteriales > Flavobacteriaceae > Aequorivita. The sequence goes on from CAZMDY010000117.1 coordinate 4,608, forward strand.
TGTGATCAATGCCATGCGCAAATGTCCAAAATTCATTATCGGAAGGGTGCAGGGAAAAACCGTTGGGGGCGGAGTTGGTGTCGCATCGGCAACTGATTATTGTATGGCGACAAAATTTGCCGCCATTAAATTGAGCGAACTCAATGTTGGCATTGGTCCCTTCGTTGTCGGTCCCGCCGTTGAGCGCAAACTGGGATTGAGCGCTATGAGCCAGATTGCCATTGACGCAAATACATTCTATGCAGCAAGTTGGGCACAACAAAAAGGGCTGTATAACCAAATCTATGATTCCGTTGAAGAGTTGGACGAAGCAGTCCAAAAGTTCGCTGAAAATCTATGCAACTACAATCCAGAGGCGATGAGGGAAATGAAAAAAGTATTTTGGAGCGGCACGGAGGATTGGGACAAATTACTGGCCGAGCGCGCTGTGATCTCGGGAAGATTGGTATTAAGTGATTTTACTAAGGAAACATTGAAGAGGTTTGAATAGTTTTGAATGCATAATGATTTTTTAGCCCAATATAATGCGGCATAATTATTATTGGGCATATGCCCATGTTGGCAACAAACTAAAAAAACGGCAATAAATTTGATATTCCGTATCTTTGATAAAAAGCTGAATAAAATGGATTTACAAACGAGGAAAATAAAGTTCGTTCAAGAATTTTTAAAACTTCAAAGCGAAGAGGCAATTGGCAAACTTGAAAATTTGTTGAAAAAGGAAAGGAAAACCGACGTTGATGAGGACTTTAAGACAATGACTGAAAAAGAATTAAACGAACGAATTGACCAATCAGAATCTGATTTCAAAAATAATAGATACAAACGGACTTCAGAGCTTTTGGCAAAATACGAGGAATGAGGCTAGAAATTATTTGGTCAGATTTTGCCGAAAAGCAACTTGATGGAATCTTTGAATATTACAATGAAAAAGCAAGTACAAAAGTTGCAAAAAGACTGATTAAAAATCTATTGAACGAACCTAAAATATTGATTAAAAATCCATTTGTAGGGCAAATTGAGGATTTACTCCAAGATAGGACAACAACTTATCGATATCTAATTTGTAAAAATCACAAAATCATTTATTCCGTTGACCAAGAAAACGGGTTCGTAAAAATTGCGGATATTTTTGACACCAGACAATATCCTGAAAGAATCAAGCGCAATAAGTAAAAAAGTTAGTTGTCAACTATGTATAATCACAATAGAGGAGTTAGTGGCTTTGAATATTATTCTATAAAAATAAATAAAAGGTGCTCATAAAATTAGACGATAAATTCTTAAACCCTCTAGGCAACTAATGCCACCGTTCTTAAAAAATCCATTGAAATAATAATACAGGAATTAAACACATGATCTTTTCTTTCAAAAAGCACATCCCAGTCATTCACGAGAGCAGTTTTGTCCATCCGTTGTCCGCGGTGACGGGAAATGTAATAATCGGAAAAAACTGTTATATTGGACCAGGTGCTGCCATCCGCGGCGATTGGG
>CAZMDY010000118.1:0-6090 GCA_964565295.1 uncultured Aequorivita sp.
TGGCGATGATATTCGGGCAGGGGCGGATGATGTGATTGTTGGCGATGATATTCGGGCAGGGGCGAGCCCTGCCCCTACGAAAACGGTTGGCGACATCGTGGGGGCGTATAAATCATTGGTGGCGAATGGTTGTTTGGATATTTATAAATCGAAAAATGAAATAATGGGTAAATTATGGCAACGTAATTATCACGAACACATTATCCGCAACGAACAATCGTATCAACGCATAACGGAATACATTATCAACAATCCTGCAAAATGGACAGGCGATAAATTTTATAATCAATGACCAGCGACATTCTCATTTATCAAAACCCAGACGGCAACATCGAGATAGATGTGCGCTTGCAGGAAGAAACCGTTTGGCTTGCCCAGGCGCTAATGGGGCAATTGTTTGGTAAGGACAAATGCACCATGTTTAAGCTGTTTTGCGATTCTTGCCATTATGTTCACGCTGAGCGAAAATCCAATAATGCAATTAATATAAATTCCTTAAATTGCACCCCAAACTATTGACTAACCAATTTTTCTGCCATGACAAATGAAAGCTGCGCCCATCCGGCAACGAACATCTGCATTTTTAACGCTCCGGAAAAGGCATCCCAGAAAGTGGCACAAGAAATTGCCAAAGTTATTTTGTCAAAACAAAAGGTAGGACTATTGGCAGTTTTAGGCCTGGCTACCGGAAATACACCTAAAAAAGTATATCACGAACTGGTGCGCATGCATCAAAATGAAGGCTTGAGTTTTAAAAATGTAGTGAGCTTTAACTTGGATGAATACTACGGAATGGCGCCAGACCATCCGTTGAGCTATCATCGCTTTATGCAAACCCACCTGTTCGGGCATGTGGACATCCTTCCGGAGAATATCCATTTGCCATTCGGCACTTGGAAAGAAGAGAAATTGGTGCGCTTTTGTCTCGAATATGAAAAGAAAATAGAAAGCTACGGCGGCATAGACATTCAGTTGTTGGGCATTGGTCGCAACGGGCACATAGGTTTTAACGAACCCGGCTCCTCTTTTGATTCCCGTACCAGATTGGTCAATTTGCATCCCCTTACCAGATCCGATGCCGCCCACGATTTCAAAGGATTGCACTTGGTTCCAACACAGGCAATAACCATGGGAATCCAGACCATTACGGCCGCCAAAAGGATTTTGTTGTTGGCGCTCGGCGAACGAAAATCGGAAATCATCAAAATGGCAATGGAATGTGACATCACTGAGGAAATTCCAGCCACTTTTTTGAAAACACGAAACAACCTAGAATATTTTTTGGATCGAGAGGCCGCTTCCCTTTTGGAAAAGATTTAGATGGATATCAGAAAGATCGATCGTGTGATATGAAACAACTTTTCGATACTCTTTTGTCAATAGTCCTGTTGGTGTTTTTTGGTTGGCTTATATTGGTAAGCCTTCTTTTGGCAAGTATTGATACGGCTTCTTTTGGTTTGTTTGTACAAAAAAGGGTAGGAAAACACGGAAAACCATTCAACATATTCAAAATAAGGACCATGCACGCAAAAACATCCAAAATATCAAAATTTGGAATGTTTATGAGAAAATCCAAAATCGATGAGCTCCCACAATTGGTGAACATTCTTTTCGGCCAGATGAGCTTTGTGGGCCCCAGACCTGATATTCTGGGATATTATGACAAATTGCAGGGCGAGGATCGCAAAATATTAGAATTAAATCCAGGGCTATGCAGTTGGACCGCCTTGAAATATATTGATGAAGAAACTTTGCTCCGAAAACAAAAATATCCCCTTCAATATAATGATGAGGTTATTTTTCCCGACAAGGTGCGGATGAACTTGGATTACTATTACAACCGATCATTTAAAGAAGATGTTAAAATAATGTGGGCCACGGCCAAACGCATCATTCAACCCAGAGTAGGAAAATAGTCCAAAACCGAATAATCTTCTTTCTGAAAGGTATCTTCGGCCCCTTTCCTTCTGTTTTAAATTATTTTAGCTTGATTATTATTTTTACATTTGCGTACTCCCCAGAAAGCGATTTTTTCTATATTTTATTATAGGCAAACCTAACTAATTAATGAATTTTTTACATAGTAGGTTTTTGGACCAAAGTAATGTAAACAAAATTGTTTCGATATAGTAAAAGATTATTTTCAAAATGAACCAAAAGATTTATCTTTCATCGCCACATCTTGGTGGCACTGAACAAAAATATGTGAACGAAGCTTTTGAGTCCAATTGGGTCGCTCCATTGGGCCCCAATGTGGACGGTTTTGAAACAGCCTTGGAATCGTATTTGGGAAAGGAAAGTTACGTGGCCGCTTTGAGTTCGGGAACGGCCGCCATCCATTTGGCCCTTATCTTGCTCGGAGTTTCAAGAGGCGATGAGGTGCTCTGCCAGAGTATGACTTTTTCGGCTTCTGCCAATCCTATCAAATATCTTGGGGCCACTCCTGTTTTTGTCGATAGTGAACCTAACACTTGGAACATTTCCCCGTCCTTTCTCGAAGAAGCAATCAAAGACCGCATCGCAAAAGGCACAAAACCAAAGGCCATCATTGCAGTCCATCTTTATGGAATGCCTTACCAAGTGGATGCACTCGCAGAAATATCAATAAAATACTCGATCCCAATAATTGAGGACAGTGCAGAAGCATTGGGAAGCAATTATCGCGGCCAAAAGTGTGGAACTTTTGGGGATTTGGCTATTCTTTCCTTTAATGGAAACAAAATCATTACCACTTCTGGAGGAGGTGCCTTGGTTTCCAGAAATCCCGACCACAAAAGGCAAGCTGTTTTCTTGGCCACACAAGCAAGGGACGATGCCCCGCATTATCAGCATAGTCAAATAGGCTACAATTACCGCCTAAGTAACATAAGTGCCGGAATTGGGAGAGGACAAATGGAAGTTTTGGATAAGCATGTGGGTTTTAGAAGGAAAATGAACGAATTTTATAAACATCTTTTTAAGAATTATGAGGAGGTTGCAGTATTTTCTGAACCAAATAAGGACTTTTTAAGTAATCATTGGCTATCTTGTATCAGTTTTAAAGATGTAAAGGGAGGAAAGAACCCAACGGACTTGAGACTGGCTTTGTTGAAAGAGAATATTGAGTCACGGCCTTTGTGGAAACCGATGCACTTACAACCAGTTTTTAAAGATGCACCTTTCTATGGAGACAAAATTAGTGAATCGATTTTTAAAAACGGACTTTGTCTTCCATCTGGCAGTAATCTGGATGAATTGGACAGGGAACGTATAAAAAATACTGTTTTGGCTTATTTTAATTCATAGGATTATGAACAAAGGAAAAGTTTTGCCGAGATATATGACCAGACGATATGGTCTTTTCCGAACTTTCTTGCTCGAACAGCGCTTTTTGCCAAGATGGATGGTCCTTGTCATAGATTTGGGCATCTGTCTCTTTTCATATTTTATTACTGTCCTTATCCTGAACGAATCGCTATTGGAGCCCTATGAGGTGCTGAACTTTCCGCTACAGGCACTGATCCTTGTTTCTATCAACCTTATTTGTTTTGCATTGTTTCGAGCTTATTCCGGAATAATAAGGCACAGCACATTCACCGATGTATATAGATTGGCATTGGCCATCGCTTTGTCATTTGTGATTACGATGTTTATGAACAGTGCCTATGAATCGTTTTCCGGACAGAAGATATTTTCTGGAATGGGGCTGTTGCTGTATGCTTTTTTGTCGCTGACTTTTTTAATGACTTTCAGAGTTACAGTCAAGGAATCCTACCGTTTTTTGAGGACAGCTGCCGCAAATAATTCCAAGAAACGCATTCTTGTTTTTGGAGTAAATGACAACAGCGTAGGTTTGGCCCAATCACTCTTGTCGGATTCACATTCGCCTTATCGCCCGGTAGCTTTTTTGAGCATGAGCAAAAGAAAGCTCAAGTTTAAAATTATGGACTTGCCTGTATTGAATTGTTCTGCTGATATTGAAAGAGACCTTAAGCGAATTAAAGAAGAATTGGATGTAACGGGAGTACTATTGGTTGGAGATAGCTTGACTGTTCAGGAAAAGAATGGAATTGTTGAAGGTGCATTTTCCTCCGATTTGGAAGTCTATAATACAACATTGCCTGAAAAATGGGAAAAGCTTTCGGATATGAAAATCAATATTTCACCTATTGAAATAGAGGATCTATTGGAACGCAATGTAATTGAAACCGATATCAAATTGATTTCAGAAGACCTTCGCGGAAAAAAGGTTTTGGTAACGGGTGGGGCAGGGAGCATAGGTAGTGAGCTTGTGCGCCAAATTGCCGAGTTGGGTCCAGCAAAATTGATCGCACTTGATAACGCCGAAAGTCCCCTCCATGAAGTAGACCTATACCTTCACAAAAATTTTCCAGAGCTGGATTTCAATGTGTATCTCGCCGATGTCACCAAACGGGACCGCATGGAAGGAATTTTTGACAAGTACCGGTTCGATGTGGTTTTTCACGCCGCGGCATATAAGCATGTGCCAATGATCGAAAAACATCCCCGGGAAGGTGTTCGGACAAATATAATGGGCACACGGATTTTGGCGGAATTGGCCATCCAATATGGGTGTGAACGTTTTGTAATGGTTTCAACCGATAAAGCGGTCAATCCCAGCAATGTTATGGGCGCTACGAAAAGAGCGGCCGAAATGTATGTACAAGCACTGCAGAACAAACCTGGGGTAACAACCAAGTTTATAACCACACGGTTCGGCAACGTATTGGGAAGCAATGGCTCAGTAATCCCGTTTTTTAAGCAACAAATTAGAAAGGGAGGTCCAGTAACCGTTACCCACAAGGATATTACCCGCTATTTTATGACCATTAAAGAAGCTTGCCAATTAGTGCTGCAAGCAGGAACAATGGGCAAAGGAGGTGAAATATTTGTGTTTGACATGGGCAAACCCGTTCGCATCCTCGATATGGCGGAACGAATGATCAGACTTTCTGGATTAAAGCCTTATGAGGACATTCCAATTGAAATTATAGGTTTAAGGGATGGTGAAAAATTATATGAGGAACTGCTAATAAACGGGGAAACCATTCTTCCCACTTTTCACCCAAAAATTATGGTGAGCAAAGTAGTGCTCCACGATTATTCCGAAATATGTACGCTTATCGATGAACTTGAATTAATGGCAAGCTCCGTCGGAAAAAAGAAATATATTATCCAGAAACTAAAAGCTTTGATTCCTGAATATGTAAGTCATAATTCTGTTTTTTCAGAACTCGATAAAAAAGCAACTGAATAATCCAGGGGCTTAACGTTACCTCAGAAAAAAGGGCTTCCAAAAATAAGCGATTTAACGATAGCATAGCATTGAAATTCCCTTACCGGGGTTTTAATCATTATATTTGCAAAGTATTAGATAACAACTTATAAAAACAGAAATTATGGTTTCAACTTTACTGACCAAGCTGCACTCAGCAGGCTTATTGACTTTATTCCTACTTACTGCCTCCCTCGGATGGGGACAGGGTTTTGAGGATTTTACCAACTCGACAGCCGGAAGTGGTTATACTGACGGCTCTTTTATTGGAAATAACGGAATTGAATGGACTTACGTGGAATCGCGTGATGGAGATGGAGATTCAAACAACTCTGGGATTAACCTTCCGGCATTGATGCTCCGAAGATCTTCAGATGATAGTAAAATAACTTCGAGTTCAATCCCAAACGGAATCGGAGATTTCAGCGTAAAATTGTATAAAGGATTTACCGGAGGTGGAAACCGACAAGTAGAATTGTTTGTTAATGGTGTTTCCCAAGGCACATCAACCCCCTTCAATGATTTTAATGAACATGTTTTCGCAATGAGCGGGATAGATATATCAGGTCCTGTAGTTATTGAGATTAAGAATATCACCTCAAATCAAGTAATCGTTGACGATATAACCTGGACTGCTTTTGGCACGGGAGGCAATATTGCGCCTGTAATTTCAAATATTACCCAGACTCCAGGGGCCAATAATGTAACTCCTTCAGATGCTGTTTCCGTTTCTGCCGATTTGATCGATACAGACGGCATTGCTTCCGCAGAGCTTCGTTGGGGCACTACCAGTGGAAATTTGTCCACCATTATTT
>CAZMDY010000119.1:0-6071 GCA_964565295.1 uncultured Aequorivita sp.
GGTTGTCAAACCACCTTGGCTATAAGTAACCCCAATATTTATTCCAATTACTCCAGTTTCGTTTGGTATGTAGAAAAGTAATCCATCTTGGCTGTTATCTTCCCATACATCTACCACTTGATCTCTTGGAGCTACTGGTGTGGTTACTTTGTTTGCGGCATCAATAGCATTTTGCCACTGGCCCATATACAAATAGACTCTGGACAACAGCGTGTTTACAGCATCTTTGTTTAACCTGCCCACAGGGTTGGTATCATTTATACCGGCCGCAGCTTCAGTCAAGTCCTTGACGAGAAGATCGTAAGTTTCTCCTACGGTCACTCGTGAAGGTTGCATATCCGGATCGTGTTCAGTTACATAAGCCACACCCAAGCTTCCATTTGCATCAGCGGATTGTGTTGGTATTTTGGCGAAAAATGTAGCTACGTTCAGATGGGCCAATGCACGCAAAGCTTTTGCTTCAGCCATCACATTTTCCTTATTTTCTCCTTCAAAATCATCTATATTTTGCAATATTAGATTGGCTCTGTTAATAGCAAAATAAGAAGAATAATGTAATCCGGACATAGGTCCATCGGCTGGTCCGTATAACCAGTTGTGCAATGTTCTACGTGTACTTCTACCTTTTTGGGCAAAAACAAGGTTATCCGATAGAACATCAGGGGCATCTATCATTCCTCCTTGGTCGCTACCTCCATAGAGAGATTCAGATGTGAAGGTTGAATAGACACCTCTAATCGCATTATCAAAATCAGCAGCGGTAATATAGGCGTTTTCCGTTCCAAATTCATCGAACGGCACTTGGTTCAGTTCGTCATCGCAGGCAGAAAACAACCCAACGATCAACGCTAAAACAGTTATTTTTGAAATTATATTTTTCATTTGTATCAATTTTAAAATTAGAAACTAACATCCAATCCTACCTGGATGGACTTGAGGTTCGGATAGCTATATAGCGTGGCTTCACCAGGTGCTACAGATTGAGCATAACTAATCGTTTCGCTTGAAGCTAATCCAACTTCCGGATCACCCCAGAATTTGGAGAAGGTCAAGAGGTTTTGTCCTTGTACATACAATCTAAGAGAATTGATCGGTGATTTATCCAAGGATTTGCTTGGAAAAGTATAGGAAAGGGTAATATTTCTCAGACGGATATAATCCCCTCGTTCCAACCATCTGTCTGAATTTCCCATAACGGTATTGTCAGCAGCAGCGTAAATTGGGCTGGGCAGTACACCTGTATCTCCTGGTTGTTTCCAATAGTTGAACGCTCCAACGCTTTGGTTGTCCGCAATTTGAAGTCCATCCGTTTCTCTTTGGGAGCGGACAAAATTATTGATCCAGTTTCCGTACTTGAATGCAAAATCGGTACGCAATCCAAATCCTTTATAAGTGATATTAGAGAAGAAACCTCCCTCTTTATCCGCTATAGTAGATTTTCCTTGGAACACTCGGTTTTCCATGTCTGGCATTTGGTCGGCAAAATAAATTTCACCATCGCCCCCGTAGAACTGAGCTCTACCAGTAGCTGGATCGACCCCTGCATATCGGATCATGAAATGTTCATTGATCATCCTTCCTTCTTCCCAACGGATAGAGAACGTATTAGGTGCATCGATTGGGTTACCCTCGATTTCTGAATCCGGAAGTTTCTTGATTTCGTGATCAAGGAAAAGGATATTTCCTCCCACGGTCCACACAAACCCATCACCTCTTAAGACATCACCTTGCAAGGAGATTTCAAGACCTTTGTTTTGGATATCCCCAAGGTTACCTGGGATAGTACCAACGCCAGACTCATAGGATTTTGGTATACTAAACAACAAGTCTTCCGTGTTTCTAATAAAATAATCACTTACCAGAGTAAGACGTTTATTGAACATGCTTAATTCCAGGCCAACATTTGTTGTTGTGGTTGTCTCCCAACTCAAATCTGGGTTGGCAACCCGTGCTGGTAAAGTACTGGATCCTCCTGGATATGATCCAAATTGAACTGTTCCTTGTGCAGCGTAATTGCTCAATATCATTCTATTTCCAACTGAACCATAAGAGGCTCTAAGGTTTAGATCGTCGATTGCGTCAAGATTGAAAAAGGATTCTTTTGCAATATTCCAACCAACACTACCGCTATAGAAATTACCAAATTGGACATCAGCACCAAAGTTTGAAGATCCATCGCGTCGTATGTTTCCTGCAATTGAGTACCTCTCGTCATACACATAGTCAGCAAATAGACCGTAGGACAACAAAGTCAGCCTACTTCTTTGTGTATATCCGTCCTCTACTAAACCGGCATTCGCTTGTGTAGTCAATTGGGCTGAAGGAAAGCCGATACTTCTTACAAATAGATTGTTATACTCATACATATTGAATTCGTATAGACCTAAAACATTTAAATCGTGTTTATCTTCATAATATTGATAGTTTAAACGATTGCTTATTGTAAAGTCTGTTCGATGATATTGACGGTCATATTTGTTTCCAGGCAAAGTTGGGTCACCAATAAGATCATCCAGGATTCCACCAGGTTTTGAATAACTTTCTACTCTACCAGCAATCCAGTTAACGGCCACATTCATATTATAGCTCCAGTTTTTATTAAATGTAACTAAAGCATCCACGCTTGCCAGTGTAGTGTTTTCAATAATAATATTAGGCTCAGACAAAAGAGCTCCTCTTACCGGGAAACCGCTGTGGGTAGGATTGTAAACAGGGTTTCCGTTTTCGTCAAGAACTCGGTCGCCATTTTCATCCAATATGAATTCGGTTTCATAGGCGTTGTAGTCAAGCAATGCCCTAAATGGGTTTTGGGCGTTGTTTCTGTCTCGTGGTTCGTCACTTGTAGTTCGTGAATACCCAACGTTGACCCCAAGCCTTAACCAATCCTTGGCGTCAAAATTGACGTTCAATCGGGAGCCTAATCTTTCAAAGCCATCAAGTTGGTCGATGATACCAGTGTTTCTGTCATTGTTGACCGAGAAGTAATAATCCATTCGCTCAGCTCCCCCAGAAATGGAAACGCTGTTGCTTTGAATAATCCCATCTTTTAGCATAAGGTCTGCCCAGTCAACCTCATTGTCCAATAGGAATTGGCGCTCAGGCGATCCTGGGGCTGTAGCAACACCTGGAAGAGTTGCTGCTCCCGTAATGCCCAAAGCATACATTTCTGCTTCGTATTGCATTTTTTGGGTAGCGTTCATCATTGTATAGTTTGGACTGACACGGGAAGTCACCCCGTATCGAGAGCTAAACCTTACAGAGGCATCTTTGCTACGACTACCGCTTTTGGTAGTGATGATCACAACTCCGTTTGATCCTCTGGAACCGTAACGCGCTGTTCTTGCAGCATCTTTTAGAATTTCAATATTATCTATATCTTCATTGGGGATATTTGCTAGATCCTCTTCACGGATTGGTGCTCCATCAACGATGTAAAGCGGGGAAGAGCCGCCAGCAACTAGTGATCCCATACCTCGTATCCGAACAAAAGCTCCTTGGCCGGGTTTCCCGTTAGCAGCAGTAACCTGTACCCCTGCGGCTTTACCCTGAAGCATATTGTCTATACTGGTAGTTGGGGCCATTTGGGACAGTTCCGCAGCCGAGATTGATACAACGGCTGAAGTAGAAACGGTTTGGTTTCTGGTGGAATAGCCCCTAACAACAACCTCTTCCAGTGCAGAGCCTGGATTTAAGGATACGTTTATGTTGTTTTGGGTCCCTACTCTAACCTCTTGGGTGTCAAAACCGACATAACTAAAGGTGAGCACTTCCCCCACATTGGCGGTAATGGAATAATTTCCATCAAAATCCGATTGGGTTCCTGTACTTGTTCCTTTAATAATAACGTTTGCACCGGGCAGTGGCAGACCTGTATCGTCTGTCACCGTACCTGTGATAGTTTTTTGCTGTGCAAAGGTAAGCTGCACAACCAACGCTAATAACAGCGTTAAAATTCCACTAAACTTTGTTCTCATTTTATGTGTTTTTTGAATTAGCCAATGGCAAAAGTGCTAATAAAAAGTTAATCGCACAAGTATTTCTTTTCATATTTTTCCTTTTAACGTGCGAAAACTTTAAGTCTTAATTAAACAACTCAAAATCTTGAAGATAAACTAATGTGGATTTTGGTGTTGGAAAAATTAAAATTTTGGCTTTCGGGGATTCCATTGGCCACAATAAATCGGAACAATCCCGCCTGGGTGGTTAATCCAAGCCCCAATCCAAAACTATATAGGTTCTGTTTTAATGACAAGATCTGGTTTTCGAAATATCCAATATCAATGATGGAATGCGCAAATACGCCCTCATTGAATTGATAGCGATATTCTGTATTTATAACTGAGAAAAGCGAAGCGTCGATGCTGTTCTCGTCAAATCCTCTGATACTGTTTATTCCCCCAAATCGGAAAAGTTCGTTGATTAGATGTGTGTCGCTGAACAAAGCGCTCGTCATAGTCTGTACAAAGAAAGAGTTCTTTTGGTTGAGCTGAAAAATATTGCTTAGCTGGACTTCTGCCCGATACTGGTCCTCCTTGCGGTCTTTCTTCTCCCTTGTCCCTATGCCCAGATCGAATGACATATAGGTCTTGGTTGGAAACATTTTTCTGTTTTGCGTTTTGCGATAAATTGCGCCTGCAATAAAAAATTTGGATTTAAAGTCCTCAATCGGGTTTCCCGCTACTATTTGGTCCAAAAGATTGCTCGAGTCGAAGCCGCGGTACCCTATGTAGGTCTGCGAAGTTGGACTGATTTGGTAGTTGATCTGGAGTTGTTGCTCAGTTGTGACAAAACTGGAATCGCGTTTAAATATTTTTAATTCTGCGCCAACGCCAAAAGGAGTTTTGAATAAATAGGGTAGCACGGTCTTGACCCGAAATTGTATCTGTTCCTTGCCATCGGCTTTGTAATTTAAAAGAAGTTGCTCGCCGTAATTTAAATTGTTGTTCAATTCTAGATTGAGGTATCCGTTCAGTTCCAGCTTTTGGGTTTCTTCATCTGTGGTGAAGCCCAAAATCCCATCGAACAGATTGTTGTTTTCTTTTTCAAGATAGAAATAGACAATAGTTGTGTCTTTTCTGAATAGAGCCTCTGGGGGTTTTATGGCCCGCACGAATCCCAGGCTGTTCAGGTTTTCACTCTGTTCCGCAAGCTTCTTTTTATCGAATGTCTTTCCGGCCTTGATCCCTGAATGGTATCTTAAGAACGATTTCGGGAATTTTTCATAGCCTTGGATTACGATTGAATCCACTGTCCGTGCCGTTCCGAGTTCCAAAAACAAGGAGGCGGTGAGTCCATTGGCTCCGTCTTTTTCGATTTCCGTTAGGTTTAATCGGGCAAAAGCGTTCCCTTTTTTGTTTTGAATGGCAACAAGTTTTGCCATAAAAGAGGGAAGGGCTTCAATTGGAACAACAAAGTGCCCTGGTCCGGAATTTTGTGAAATTTGATTCAATTCTTTTTGTGCGAACATTTCCTTTGGGTAGAATATTTTTATCCAGCGGTATTTTTGTCCGAGATGAAATTCAGCAACATAATTACTGTCGTTTTCTTTTTTTATTTCACGAAGTTCCACATCTACATAGCCCATATGCTGAAGGGTTTTGTTTAAGGTGTCGGTTTTTGCCTTGATGGATTTGTAATCCTCGAACGCTTCGGGTAGTTGGAGCGAATCGATTAGACCTTCCGATAATGGCTTTTCGGCTTTTATGGTAAGCGTAGCCTTTTGGGCAGAAATTTCGAAAGAAAAATTGCCGTATATATTAAGGAGTAAAAAAATGTATGGAAAATATTTCAAGAGGTTTTCGAATTGAACGTGTAAAACTAACGTTTCAACTTTCCTTTTCATGTTTAAAAAGTAGAATAATGAAAATATCCTGAAAATTAATTCGCTATGGTTTGAATAGTTGAAAAAATATTCTACATTTGCATCCCCTAAAAATCGGGGTGTTTTATTATAAACAGTAATAATATATTTTATATGCCAACAATTTCACAATTAGTACGTAAAGGAAGGACCAGAATAACCAAGAAGAGTAAATCGGTTGCTTTGGATTCGTGCCCACAACGTCGTGGTG
>CAZMDY010000120.1:0-5939 GCA_964565295.1 uncultured Aequorivita sp.
GCTGTTCATCCGAAACAGAAATGATGAATTTAACGGGCTCTGTAAATGGGCTAAAAAAAGGAACCTTACTGCTTCAAAAATTTGAGGACACTGTACTTGTCACGATAGATTCTGTGGTTGTAAACGGAAATTCGGATTTTAAATTCACTAAAAAAGTGGAAAGTCCAGAAATCCATTATTTATATGTTCGACTGAAAGACGGCACCTTGGCTGATGACAGAATTATATTTTTTGGAGAAACCGGAAATCTAAATATTAAGACCAATCTCGCAAATTTTGGCAGTGCTGCAAGAGTTTCGGGTTCCAAGAACGACAGCCTTTTAAGCTATTACAAAAGGCTGAAGGAACGCTATGTTTCAAAAAACTTAGATATGATTGAGGAGAGACTTAACGCCAAAATAAATAACAATGATTCTTTGATTAAGGCGATTGAGAGACAGCAACGGAGTCTTGAATCAAATAAAAATATGGCAACGATCAATTTCGCCCTTAATCATACAAATTATGAGATTGCTCCCTATTTAATATTGAGTGAGGCTTATAATTCACAGCTGAAATATTTGGATACAGTCTATAACTCCCTTTCCCCAAAAGTAAAAGACTCCAAATACGGCAAGGAATTGGAGTCTTTTATAAAAGTTAGAAAAGATGCGGACAGCGCTCTATAGTGCATTGATCTGATCGATCAACTTCCTTCCTCGCGATTCAAGTTCGGTTTGGATGCCTTTAAAATGTTGCTTTTTGTTTTCAATGCCCCTTTGGTTAACTTTCGCTATCAGTTCGTCAAATGTCTGGATTGCGTCATCAATGATGCCTTCCGATTGTTTGGTGTCCTTCCCTGGATTGGTCAATTCCCAGATATAGACCGCTTCAATAATATCTCCCAACACATAGTTGATGTCTTTCTTTAAGTTTCTTACGTTTGCCATTGTACTGAATTATTAATTTAAAATTTTGCGCAAGTTACGAACAATTAAGGTATGTACACTTCTAAAAATGAAGCAGTTTTGGTTGTGATTTTTATCCTTTCGATTTCGGCGGGAATTAAAATCGTAGTTCCTTTTTGGATTGGTTCCGAAAAACCGTCTGTTTCAATTATAGCCTTCCCTTCCAGGCACATATACACAACAAAAGAATCCATCCCGGCCAATTGGCGCACCATCGGCTGGGAAAGATCTAATTTGTTAGCAGAAAAAAATTCCGTTTTTCCAATATGGACTGGAACATCCATTTTATTCACGAACTCCATTTTTTTTGAAGTCGTGGAAAAATCAAGAGCCGCCAACGCCAATTCGGTGTGGAGAGATCTCATTTTCCCATCGGTATCTGGTCTGTCCCAATCGTAGATACGGTAGGTAATGTCAGATGTTTGTTGAATTTCAGCCAAGAGCACTCCAGCTCCTATCGCATGGACCGTTCCTGGATGGATGATGAATGTGTCCCCTTTTTCAACCGAAATTGAGTTTAGGATTTCTGAAATTTTGTTTTCAGCCAGGGCTTTTACATATTTTTTTTTATCTCTTTTGCCCTCAAATCCTACAATGATTTTTGCATTTTCGTCAGCTTGGAGCACATGCCACATTTCACTTTTCCCAAAAGAATTATGCCGTTCCTTGGCAAGGGAATCGCCCGGATGTACTTGAACGGAAAGATCATCGGAAGCATCGATGAATTTAAACAGCAAAGGGAATGTATTGCCAAATTTTTGATAGATCCGATCGCCAACCAAATACCCTTGGTAGTAACTGAGCAATTCGTCGAGCCCTTTTCCTTTCAAAAGTCCGTTTTCCACTATGGAAATCTCCTGCTCCACCCCTGATATCTCCCAACTTTCGCCAATGGATTCGTTGGATTCTTTATTTAAAACGGAATGCAATTTCGTTCCGCCCCATATTTTTTCCTTTAGAATTGGACGGAACTTTAAAGGATATAGTTGTGGCGAGTCTTTCATTTCCCTGTATAAACCACAAAATTCCGTGGAGTTTCGTATAGTTTTATTGAAATATTAAATTTATGGTCAATGCGTTGCCGTAGTTTTTCCCAAATAACGATAGCGATATTCTCCACCGTGGGATTCATGTTTTTGAATTCAGGGACCTCTATGTTCAAGTTTTTATGGTCGAATGAATCCTCAATTTCCTCTTTGATTATCCTGCTCAAAACCTTCAGGTTCATCAAAAATCCGGTTGTGGGATCGAGCTCTCCGGATATTCCCACTTCAAGTTCATAATTATGGCCGTGGTAATTGGGATTGCTGCATTTTCCAAAAACTTCAAAGTTTTTAACATCATCCCATTCCTCTCTAAAAAGACGGTGCGCGGCATTGAAATAAGCTTTACGATAGACAGTTAGACTCATACGGCCAAATGGTGGTAAAATTTATCAAAGATTATTTTGAACCACGCAGTATAACTTTCCGGATTCAATTCCATATCCTTTTTTACTGCTTCGAGATCCATCCATTTCCAATCGGCCACCTCTTCCGGATTTATATTGGGAGCTGCATTATAATGCCCGATCAGGATGTGGTCCAGTTCATGTTCGGTCAGACCATTGTCAAACGGGGCTTTATAAATAAAACTTGTTGTTTCCTTAAGTTCAGTGGTGAAACCCATTTCTTCCATCAACCGTCGTTTGCCAGCATTAATGGATGTCTCACCATCTCTTTGATGGCTGCAGCAGGAGTTGGCCCAAAGTCCTGGGGAATGGTATTTGTTCAGTGCCCGCTGTTGAAGCATAAGCTCCTCCTTTTCATTAAATATAAAAACAGAAAACGCCCGGTGCAACAATGCTTTTTCGTGGGCTTCCTGTTTTCCCATCAATCCAATTTTTTCGTCCTTTTCATTTACCAATACAACCTGTTCTTCCTTCATTTTAAAATTTTGTCTTAACCAACAAAAATACGAAATGGGAATTTGTTATGAAAGGGAAAACCAGGAAACCGCAAGATTTCCGTGAGGGTTGTTTTTTGGATATTTAAAAAGCAATTACTTACTTCCGTACTGTCAATTCACGCCAACAAACTTTATCTTTGCCGGCATTATAATTTTGAGGAATGTCGCTACAAAAAGAAATAAAACGCAGAAGGACTTTTGCCATCATCGCCCACCCAGATGCGGGAAAGACCACGCTTACCGAAAAATTGCTACTTTTTGGAGGCGCGATCAATGAAGCCGGTGCCGTAAAAAACAACAAAATAAAAAAGGGAGCAACCAGCGATTTTATGGAAATTGAGCGGCAACGCGGCATTTCTGTTGCGACTTCAGTGCTTGCTTTTGAATACGAAGGCATAAAAATAAACATCTTAGACACCCCGGGCCACAAGGATTTTGCAGAGGACACTTTTAGGACCCTGACCGCCGTGGATAGCGTAATCGTTGTTATTGACGTCGCAAAAGGGGTTGAGGAACAGACCGAAAAACTGGTCGAAGTTTGTAGAATGCGAAATATCCCGATGATCGTTTTTATCAACAAAATGGATCGTGAAGGGCGTGATGCCTTTGATCTACTGGATGAAATTGAACAGAAATTAGGTCTGAGAGTAACTCCGTTGAGTTTCCCAATTGGGATGGGATATGATTTTAAGGGAATCTATAATATTTGGGAGAAAAACATAAATCTTTTTAGCGGTGATAGTAGAAGAAATATTGAGGAAACAATAGAAATAGAGGATGTTCAAAGTCCGGAGCTCGAAAAACTGATTGGGGAAAAAGCTGCAAAAACCCTTCGTGATGAATTGGAATTGGTTTACGAAGTATATCCAGATTTTGAAAAAAATGAATATTTGAATGGTGCACTTCAACCTGTTTTCTTTGGGTCTGCTCTTAATAATTTCGGGGTCCGGGAATTATTGGATTGTTTTGTGGAAATAGCCCCTACTCCACGACCCAAGGAAAGTGATACCCGATTGGTCAAACCAGACGAAAAGGAATTTAGTGGCTTTGTTTTCAAAATCCACGCAAATATGGATCCCAAGCACCGGGATCGACTGGCCTTCGTAAAGATCGTTTCGGGGATCTTTGAAAGAAACACGCCTTATTTACACGTACGGCAAGGGAAAAAAATGAAATTTTCCAGTCCAAATGCATTTTTTGCCGAAAAGAAACAGATTGTGGATACCTCTTATGCCGGCGATATTGTTGGTCTTCACGATACTGGAAATTTCAAGATTGGCGATACCCTTACCGAGGGAGAAGTGATGCACTATAAAGGTATTCCCAGTTTCTCTCCGGAATTCTTTAAATTTATCAACAATGCCGATCCCATGAAGAGCAAACAGCTGGAAAAGGGAATTGACCAATTGATGGATGAAGGCGTGGCACAGCTTTTTACTTTGGAACTTAATGGCAGAAAAGTGATCGGAACAGTTGGCGCATTGCAATTTGAAGTGATCCAATACAGATTGGAACATGAATATGGCGCAAAATGTTCCTACGAAAACTTAAATATCCACAAAGCATGTTGGATAGAACCAAAAGATCCAAAAAGTGAGGAGTTCGTTGATTTTAAAAGAGTAAAGTCAAAGTTTTTGGCCAGGGACAAACGAGGGCAATTGGTGTTTTTCGCCGACTCTGCATTTACGCTGCAGATGACCCAATCAAAATATCCGAACGTGAAACTTCATTTTGTTAGTGAGTTTTGAAACAGAAAAATAAATATCTCCTCATTTTCCTGATTTTGTCCTTTTTCAAAATTCAGGCACAGTCAATTACAGTTACCGATTCAATTAGCAGACAAAAATTACCATATGCCACCGTACTTTATAAGGGAGGTGGATTATACTCGGATAACAATGGGCAATTTTCATTAAATGGAATCCCAGCACATAAAATTAAGATAACCTATCTGGGCTATGAGGATTTCATACTCCATCCCAGCACATATAAAAATCTCACTGTACGGATGGTTCCGAAAAGCATTGAATTGCCTGAGGTAATTCTTCAGACCATTACAAAGAAAGTAAAGATTGATTTTTTGAAGAATACCAGGGACATAGGATATTTCCCTTTAATGAATGGCCATGAAATTTTCATGCGAATTGTACCCAACAAGACCAACGCCAATTCTATTATTGAGGCAGTGTATTTTTCGTTTGAAAAAAATTCCATTCGTGAAAAATCACCTTCAGGACAGAAAATCCGTATTAATATCTATAACGAGCTTGACGAAAAAATATATAGCGAGATAAAAGAAATTGATGCGGGGAGACAGAAGATAAAGTTAATCCTTCCCGAAAATAAGATCCAATTTCATGAAAACGGAATCGGATTCGGCATAGAATTACTTGACTCCGTTGGAAATGACGAAAACGATCCGATTTCCCTAAATTTAAGACTTACAGGCGAAACCACTAAGGAATACAGTGCCGAAACATTTTATAAATATATATTTGATAATCAGGAAAACCTCGTTTCCCTTGATCAGTTGATACTAGATAATTTAGGTGAAAATTACAACAGAAAGAAGAATTATAGCAGAAACGTGAATATCGCCTTGGATCTTATCAGAAATAAAGAAATAGAAAAATAATTTATTGTGTCAAAGATGATTCTTCTCATTTTCTGGAAGACCTGAAGAAGGATTTCTGAGAAAGGCTGTAGTTAAGGATAGAATATTTTTTTTGGTCTTATAGAACACACGAATAGGCCTGGCTGAATTTTGAATCAGTTTCAACAAAGAAAAAATAGCATATTAATTTTATCTTTCTAATTATCCAATTTTTTCCAAGAGGTTCCGAGCCAACCATAGAAGGAATTTTCTGTGTATATAATAGTTCCAGCCCCGCCTGAGGGTACGGGGGTAGTCGCTCCATCTGAAACACCGGTGTAGCCTCCGTCATTGAGTTTGATGGCTCCTATTATATCCAATTTTTCAGTAGGAGCAGCAGTGTTGATTCCAACTTTCCCATCAGCTGTAAATTTGGCGGTTATTTCTGAATT
>CAZMDY010000121.1:0-5877 GCA_964565295.1 uncultured Aequorivita sp.
GTACAGAGCAAAAATAATATTGAGTACAAGAAGTAGCGGCACCAGAAGGCTGAGCAGGGAGATGGTTGGAAATCTGTTTGGAGGAAGATAAGGGAGTACGAAAGCCAATAAAAGCATAAACGACAAGACCATATTGATCCAATAGACGATTGTGTTAAGGATTCTGCCCATCGTTTTACTCTTCTTTTCCAGCTTTGAACAGAAAATCCTTTTCGGCTTTTGTGAGGCTTTCGTAACCGCTTTTGCTTATTTTGTCCAAAATAGCATCTATTTTCTTTTGGCGATCCGATTTTATATCCTTTTTTGAACGGTTTGGAGCCGCTTGGGCAGTGCGGTGTACTTTTGTAAAAGGTTTTTTTGTTCGCGGTTTGAAAAAATTCGTGATCCAATCCATAATATTTTCAAACCATTTCCCTATGTCGTTGCCTTTTGCCAGCTGAATGGCATAAATATATCCAAAAATTCCACCACCAACATGTGCGAGCAAACCTCCAGCATTTCCCGAAGTTGGAATACGTATCAAGTCCATAAGGAAGAGAAAAAGGGCTATTTGCCAGAGTTTGATAGTAAATGTAAAGATCCGAAACTGCGTATTGGGCGTGTAGGTAGCTATGAAGACCATAATTGCAGTTACGGCACCGGACGCTCCGATCAAATATCCTCTGTTCTCCTCAAAAACAGGAAACCAATTATAGGACAGCACAAAAAGCAATCCGCCAAACAAAGCTCCCAACAAGTAGACGGTCAACAATCTTTTTCCAGTAAACAGGTTTAGGACAAACTGTCCAAACCAATACAGCCAAAGCATATTGAAAAGAATATGGAAGAAATCAAAGTGTAAAAACCCGTATGAAATCAAGGTCCACGGTCGATAAAGCAAATAATTCAGATCATCACTGAGCACAAACCACCGTGAAAAATATCCAGGTCCCATTCCCATTATAAACGACCCAAGACGGGCAACGAGAAATACAACTACATTGATTACGATAAGTTTGACCAAGATGTTGGCCGTTTTGTATTTATATGAAAGACTTGTTGCCATTTTTAATTCCAACGATGATTATCAAAACTATTTTTCTTCCAATAATAGGCCATTATAAACCCGAAGAGTGCGCCTCCAATGTGTGCAAAATGCGCAATTCCTGACGCGGTTCCACTAAGTCCGAAAAACAAATCCAGTAAAATTAGTGCTGGAATAAAGTATTTTGCTTTTATCGGGATGGGCAGAAAAATGAGCATAAGTTCAATATTTGGGAACATTAACCCAAACGCCACGAGCACGCCATAAATTGCTCCGGACGCTCCCACTGCGGGGATGTTGAACGCATTGTAGGCGGCCTGGATTACTTGCTGTGGAACATATTCGAGAATTCGTGTATCGTAATTTCCGGTAATAAAAATATCATAAACCTGGGCTTCATTCAGACCTGCTGCCAATAAGGCTTCCATCCCAGAATGGACCTGATAAAAGTTTGCCACTGTGTGTATAAGCGCCGCACCCAATCCTGCGGAAAAATAGAAAAAGAGGAACCTATTGCGTCCCCAACGCATTTCCAATGGCGAGCCGAAAGCCCATAACGCATACATATTAAAAAGTATATGCATAATCCCACCATGCATGAACATTGAGGTAAGCGGTTGCCAATATTGAAAATTCGGATTTTCAAAATAAAAAAGGGCGAACAAGCGATAGGCCAGATCACCAATAATCATGGTCCCGGCAAAGAACAGTACATTTATTACTATTAAAACCTTAATGGTTTCGGATATTCTTCCCATATATAATTATATAAACTTTTTGTCGATCTCCCCTATTCCTATTATGGTGAAAACAGCTTTGTTATCTGGACTTATGGTAGGCTCCTTACAGGCGAACAATTGGTTTACCAAATGTTCTCGTTCCCTGGAATCAATGGAGACCCCGCTTTTTATTGCCATACTCGCTGCCATGGATTTTGCCAACATGTCGTTTTGACTAAAACCGCTATCGGGAAGGTCTTCCTTTATATTATTGATCAATTGGTGTAGCAAATTTACGACAAGACTTTCCGCAATCATTACTGGAATTCCACTAATCTCAATCTTTTCATCATCAATTTCGGAAAAGATGAAGCCAGTATGCTCCAATTGCTCCCTGATTTTTAAAAGAATTTTTACATCTGGTTTTGAGAAATGCAGTTCCAACGGAAACAACAATTGCTGGCTTATGGCCTCCTTTACCGTAATATTCTTTAGAAGCTCCTCGTAAAGAATGCGCTGATGGGCCAAGTTCTGATGAATCACCATCAATCCATTTTTTAATGGACTGACGATATATTTGTTTTGGAGCTGAAAAGTTACCTGTCCAGATTCGGACTTGCTGTTCTCAAAAAGATTTCCAGTAACTTCTTCACTTTCAAATTCTATTTCCCTATGGGATTGCGGGGTTTCCAATCCATTGTTTAGGCCCGTATATAACGCTTCCCACGAAGCACCGACTTCGCTGGACCGCTTTCGCTCAAAAGGAAACCTGATACCTTCCTGTTTGGGTTTCTCTTTAAACGGGTTGAAATCGCGGTCTACTTCAATAGATGGAAGTACTGGTTTTTTGCCAGCATATTCATAAGGAGTGTCAAAACCTTTGTCCCTTTCAAAATCAAGAACAGGTGCAATCTGGAATTGTCCCAGACCATGTTTGACGGTAGCCCTCAACATCGCATAAATGGAATGTTCATCGTCAAATTTAATCTCGGTTTTTGTGGGATGAATATTAATGTCAATGGAATGTGGATCCACCTCCAAAAAAAGAAAATAACCGGGATGGACATCATTTTTGATAAGTCCTTCAAATGCTGATGATACCGCATGGTTCAGATACGGGCTTTTTATAAATCTGTTGTTCACAAAAAAAAACTGCTCTCCCCTACTCCTTTTTCCAAATTCTGGCTTCAATACAAAACCATTTATTTTCAAAATTTCGGTTTCTTCACTTACTGGCACTAATTTTTCGTTCATTTTACCTCCAAAGATATTGACAATCCGTTGTCTTAAATTGGACGCCGGTAGATTGAAAATATCGCTCCCATTATGAACCATTATGAATGAAACTGAAGGATGGGCCAAAGCCACACGATGGAATTCATCAATGATGTGACGAGTCTCAACAGGATTGCTTTTTAGAAAATTGCGTCGAGCGGGAATGTTGTAGAACAGATTTTTAACGGAAATGGTAGTTCCTTTTGGTACGACGGCCGGCTCTTGGGAAATAACCTTGCTACCCTCAATGATTAGATGGGTTCCAATCTCCCCTTCTTCGGTCTTGGTTTTCAATTCAACATGGGCAATGGCGGCTATGGAGGCCAAAGCTTCCCCACGAAATCCTTTGGTGTGGAGATTAAAAAGATCGTCGGCTGTTTTTATTTTTGAAGTGGCATGCCGCTCAAAACTAAGTCGTGCATCGGTGATGCTCATTCCTATTCCGTTATCAGTCACTTGCACCAATGTTTTTCCCGCATCTTTGATTATCAGCGCTATTGAAGTGGCTTGTGCGTCTATGGCATTTTCCAATAATTCCTTGACAACAGATGCAGGTCGCTGCACGACTTCCCCGGCTGCGATTTGGTTGGCCACATGGTCTGGCAATAATTGAATAATGTCTGTCATGAAGTTTTATCTATAAAAAATGGATAGGTCAAACTCTATAATATAAAGAAAAATCAGTACCAGGATCGAAATTATGGCCAAAAGTCGGAAACGCACCTTCTTGTCGGATGTGGTTTTAAGGTCATTCCATGCGGTCTTGAATTTTCCCTTAAGGTTTTTATTCTCGCCAACAGTGTGGCGAAATTTGTCAAATTTATGTTCAATTGAAAAAGGGCTACCCTCCCCATCTTGCTGATAATAGCGCGGTTTGTAATTGAATTTCTTGTTCTTTTTTCTGCTTAAAAATCCCATAATTGTCGTTCCTCAAAGATACTGAAAATACTCTGTTTCTTACAGTCGAAGAGAAAGGGATTTGAACAATATCTGTACCGATTTACGATATATTTTGTTCAATCTGTGGACAATTGTGTTTTCGAAAGAAGGTTATATTGCACCAAGATGTTTCAATTTCTACGACTTTTCCTTCGATCAGATTGCGAATCCAAAAGAAAAATGAAATGATTTGAAAAAACCAGCCATAACCAGATAACGTACTTTGGGCAGAGAGGCCAACAAAAGGATGTTTGGATATGTTTTTATTCCGAGAAGGCTTTCGATTCTCGTATTAAACAGAAAGAAATTATTTTCTTAAGTGTGCCATTTTTATGGCGGCAATAGCGGCTTCCGTACCTTTGTTGCCTTGTTTTCCACCACTTCTATCGATGGCTTGTTGCATATTATTGTCAGTAAGGACACAGAAAATTACAGGAATTCTACCTTGAATGTTCAAGTCCTTTATTCCTTGGGCTACGGCCTCACACACATAATCAAAATGTTTGGTCTCTCCTTGGATCACACTTCCAATTACAATGATCGCATCCAAGGCATCGTGTTTTTCGGCCATTAATTTTGCCCCAAAGATAAGCTCATAGCTTCCTGGTACGTTCCAGCGGATTATGTTATTATCTGTAGCTCCACAATCTTTCAGCGCCTGTATGGCTCCGTCGAACATCCCTTCGGTGATATTTTGGTTCCATTCTGAAACAACAATCCCAAACCGAAAATCTTTCGCATTTGGGATTGTGGTCTTATCGTAGGCTGATAAATTTTTGTTCTTGGTAGCCATTTTAATTGTTCAATGCTTCTGCCCGACCAGTATATATTTCGGCTTTGGCTGCTTCAGGAGAATCAGAATATTCTTCACTGATTTTTTTAAAATGTTTCAAAGCTTGGTCATTTTTATTGATGGACATAGCTGCAATCCCAGCTTTTAGAAGAAATCGAGGCGTTGTAAACTCATTGCTGCGCATTTTGGCGGCTTCTTCATAATATTTAAGGGCATCTTCGTTTTGATTCAATTGAACAAATGCATCTCCTATTGCGCCTTTTGCCAAAGGGGCCAAAATGTCGTCTTTGCTCTTGAAATTATCCAAATGGGCTATTGCCTCAGGATATTTATTTAAATTTAAATATGCCATCCCTGCATAATATTGTGCAAGATTCGCGGCATCAGTGCCTTTATATGTATCGATTATGTCAAGAAAGCCGTATTTTCCTCCACCTCCCTGAAGGGAAAGATTGAAAAGTGAATCTTTGGCAGGAGCAGTCAAAGCCTGTTCCCAATAATCCTGAGCCTGAAACATTTCATTCATGGCCTCAGCCTCCTTGGGTTTTTGAACATACTCATAATAGGCAAAATATCCCAAAACACAGACTGCCACTACTCCAATAGCCCCAATTAATATTTTTCGGTTTTTCTCTACCCAAGCTTCCGTTCTGGAAGCGCCTTCGTCAAGGCTGTTGAATACCCCCGCGGTGGTACTATTTGCTTCAATTTGGGCATCCTTGTCTTGCTTTGTTCTCGGCCTGCCAGCACGTTTTTTATAAGTCGCCATAGTTATAGGTTATTGTGGCGCAAAATTAAAATTTTAAATGGAATCTGAAAGGATTAATATTTCTTATTTTTCGATAATTTGCAGGGCAGAATTTCCATTGCGCTTTTTGCGATTTGGATTTACAACATTCTATTTATTATGATATTAGAAAAACTTTCCCTTCTCAACTATAAAAACTTTAAAGCGGAAACCTTCAACTTCGACCCAAAAATAAATTGTTTTGTGGGAAATAACGGCGTTGGAAAAACGAATGTGCTCGATGCGATCTATCATCTTTCCTTTGGAAAAAGCTATTTTAATCCGATAACAACCCAGAATATCAAGCACGGGGAAGACTTTTTTGTGGTCGAAGGAATTT
>CAZMDY010000122.1:0-5842 GCA_964565295.1 uncultured Aequorivita sp.
GAGTTGAGGTAAATGACGATGGCGAAATACAGGTGGAAGGAAAAACTGTCCAAAAAGTAATGGTTGAAGGCAAGGATTTCTTTGACGGCGACAGCAAGCTTGCAACAAAAAACATTCCCGCCGATGCCGTAGATAAAGTGGAGGTGCTCCGAAATTATAACGAAGTTGACCAAATGCGCGGTCTGGGAAACGATCAGGACAATATTGCCATAAACATTAAATTAAAAGAAGGGAAAAAGAATTTTTGGTTTGGCGAAGTGACCGCCGGGGCCGGTGTTGGTGATACTTATGGCGATGAAAATGGTCGCTATTTAGCACATCCCAAACTTTTTTATTACAGCCCAAAATACAGCATAAACCTCATTACCGATTTTAATAATATTGGGGAAGTGCCTTTTACGTTTATGGATTACTTTAAATTCACGGGTGGATTCCGTAATTTTAATCGAGGCGGCGGAACAAATTTCAGTATTCGCGACAGCGATTTGGGTTTCGCCACCACGCAAAACGATCGGGCCAAAGCCATTGATGCAAAGTTTATTGCTGGAAATTTCAGTTATGCCTTTAATAGTAAATTGGATATTAGCGGATTTGGAATCTTGAGCGATAATAAAACCGACATTGTAAACAACAGTATTCGTCAATATATTCTCACGGGAATTACCCAAAATACCAGTTCTGAAAACCATCAGCGCAACCAATTGGCGATGCTGAAACTGGCCAGCGTTTATAAACCAAACCATAATTTTCAACTGGATTATGATGCTTTGTTAAAAACGTCAAAACAAAGTCAGGATGATTCTACCATTTCAATTGTTGGCGGAAACCAAAATGATATTTCGGAAATGAAGGAGAACAAACCACTCTCCATCAATCAAAATGTGAATGCTTATTTCACTTTAAACGAGAAGAACATTTTTGCCGCCCAAGTACAACATTTGTATCAGAATGAAGATCCGTTTTACCAAGCCGTGCAGGATTCCATTCCTTTTCGTGGAGTTTTTACACAGATAAATCCTTTAGATCCGTTCAACAGCCATGCTGATGTTTTTGAACCTTTGGAACAAGCCGACCGATATAATATCAATCAAAACAAAACGGTCAAAAGCAACAAAATTGATGGGAAATTGGATTACTATTACGTTCTCAACAATGTGAGCAATCTTAATTTCACTTTTGGAACTACTTATAGCAACCAACGTTTTAACTCAGGAATATTCCAGATATTGGATAATGGAAACCGAAATGATTTTGATGACGATGATTTCAACAATGATGTTTCTTATACATTCTCAGATGTTTTCTTTGGAATCCGCTATAAGCTGAAAACGGGGAAATTTATCATAACGCCCGGATTTACACTTCACAATTACAATCTGAAAAATGAACAATTGGGAAACATCGCTACTCAAAATGATTGGCGCGCGCTTCCAGATTTGATCGTGGTGATGGAATTGAAAAAAAGTGAGAACCTTCGTTTCAGCTATTCGATTTCTTCAGAATACAGCGATGTAAACAATTATGCCCAAGCTTATGTTTTCAATAATTACAACCGGCTTTTCCGTGGAAACCGGGACTTGGAAAATTCGCTTTCGCACAATTATAATCTGTCGTATTTTAGTTTCAACTTGTTCAATTACACCAATATTGCAGGAAATTTGAACTATAGTAGAAGAATTGATGTAGTAAAAACAAATATCGCTATGGCTGGGATCAATCAAGTCAGTAGCCCAATGAATTTTGACAGCAATTTTCCCGATGAAACCTTTTCGGCTTTTGGAAGCTTCAGTAAACGAGTTAAGAGGATCCAGTTTAAATTGAATGCCAATCTTTTTCTAAGCAAGACCAACAATACCGTTAACAATCAAATTCAAGAAAGCCAGAGTTTTACGCAAAATTATAACGCCAGTATTTTAAGTAATTTCAGATCATTTCCCAATTTCGAAGTTGGATATCAGTTTATGAAAAACAACTATGATAACGGCGGTGTGGAACAGATCTTTTTTACGAATAAGCCCTACGTGAATATAAATTTGCGATTTCTAAAGAATTTTGAACTTACGGGAGAATGGGATTATTACAATTATGCCAATAACGAAAATACAGTGAAAAATACCTATTCCTTCTTCAATGCGAATTTGTATTATCAATATGGAGATAGTCCATGGGAGTTTTCCGTCCGCGCCACGAATATATTGGATACGAAATCCTTGAACAATGACAGTTTCAACGATCAGTTCAGCATTACCAGTCAGTATTTTGTAATGCCGCGGATTGTGATGTTCGTGGTGAAATATGATTTATAACCTCGAATTACAAAAGCTGGATGCCACATTCCCTGCCGGTTTCTCCTTTGGTCGGATCATAATAATCAAACTCTACGGGAAGTTCGTATTTTTGGGTATAGTTATATAAATCTTTGGTGGTTGCATAATAAAATGGGCTCACCTTTAGAATCCCGTTTTGGGTATAGCTCAAAATATCCAAACTGCCCCTATGCTCCGTTTGGGTTTGTCTGATGTTGGTAAACCACACATCGGGTTTGTGTTCCTTCAGTGCTCTTCTGAAAGGCTCAATTTTAACCATTTCGGTAAACAATGCGTGGCCGCGGTCATTAGTGTCAGGAATTCCATAGTAAAAACTCATAAATTCCTTTGAAAACCTGGGCTTGTATTTATGAAGATTGAGATTGAGCTTTTTTTCAATTTCTTTGATGTGCTCATAAGTAGATTGCGTATTGAACCCAGTGTCGCACCAAATTACGGGAATGTCCTTTTGTTGTTCGGTGCAGGCGTGGAGAAGCACGGTGGCATAAGGTCGGAAGTTGCTGGTAATAATAGGTTTTTCAGCTCTTGACAAAGCCCACTGAATGATATATTCCGGCGATTTGTCTTTTAGAATTCCGTTATAATGGTTGAGGTCAATATTTTGGGCAGTATGTTCTGTATCTATTTCCATGGAAATACAAAGTTATAAAACTTAGCAGCATGTATGTGTTAAATCAGATTATTTTGTCTTTAATTTTTGGTTGAAATATAGTGACAATTTAATTCTCGGGGGAAAGGAGTCAGTAATTGACAGAAAAACTTTAAATCAGGCAAGAATGTCCATAAGTTGAAAGTCTGCGCGAACCTAAATCCATTCCCGATCTCCTGTATAACGTAAAATCTCTATCTTTCCCCATTATAAGAAATCATCAATGGACAAACAATTTAGAAAAGCCACTGCGTCTGATGCTTCCCAAATATGGCAAATATTCCAGTCCGCCATTGAACGGAGAAAGAATGACGGCAGTAACCAATGGCAGGACGGATATCCCAATCCAGAAGTAATTGCGAACGATATTGAAAAAGGTAATGGATATGTTTTGGTGCTTAAAACCGAAATTGTTGGCTACGTGGCAATTCTCATCAACGATGAACCAGAATACGCCAGGCTTAACGGCAAATGGCTCTCTAATAACGATTTTGTGGTTTTCCATCGAGTAGCAATTGCTCAAAAATGGCTTGGAAAAGGTCTTGCCAAGGAATTGTTTTTTCACATTGAAGAGTTTGCCCGCTCCAAAGGAATCAATAGTATTAAGGCCGATACTAATTTTGATAATGTTCCGATGATTCACTTGTTTCAAAGATTTGGTTACAGGTATTGTGGCGAGGTTCATTTTCGAGGTAGCCCAAGGTTAGCTTATGAAAAATTAAGATCCGATCAGCTTTAAAAATGTCAACTTTGATTCTTATTTTTTGGAGGATACTGCGGTCATAAATCTTTCTCAAAATCGGGGAGGATGCCTGATACTGTTCTAATTATCCTTATTTTTATAAAAAACCCGTATAATTTATCACCCCTATCCTTAAATAAATTTTATGCGAAATATTCTCCTCGGAATTGTAATTGCCTTTGTTATCGTTTTCGCTCTGCGCTATTGCGAATATAGAAAAGATGAGCGGGAGCAGATAGAAGCCAGTTCGGCGATGATCCAGAAAGAACTCAAGAATGTAGGAAAACTTATTGTTACTGAAGGTACCTACGCACAAATTTTCAATTATAACGCCAGTCGCCAATTGATGTACGGTTTATTTGATGCGCGGAAAAGAGCATTGGTCGTTGTGAACGCGAAGGCCACGATTGCTTATGATTTAAGCAAGGTTGAAACACATATTGACGAAGCATCCAAAACGGTTACCATCACAAGAATTCCAGAACCTGAACTCAACATTTATCCCGAGATAGAATTTTATGACGTGCAGCAGGAATATTTAAACAAATTTCAGGCCTCTGATTACAACACTATCAAAAGACGGGTCACAAAATTAATGCGTGAAAAGGTCGAAGAATCAGAATTGAAAACAAATGCCGAAAACCGACTTATTGCCGAACTTTCAAAAATTTATATCCTTACCAACGCCATGGGCTGGACGCTTAAATATAACGGAACACCGATTGAAAAGGAAAGGGATTTTCAGGAATTAAAGCTCTAAGAAATCGAAATCGAAGTTGAAATCGAAGTTGAAAATTGGTTGTTTAGGAGATGGATTTTTGAATATCTCACAATTTCTGGCTCAAACTATGCCAGCCGCCGCCATTCATAGCTTCTACTCCTTGTGCTTTCAGAATTCCAGCCGCACTGCTACTTCGCATACCACTGGCGCAGCAACAGATTACTGGTTTGTTCCATTTCTTTATAATAGATAAATTTGAGTTTAAGCTTTGTAGTGGAATATTTTTCGATCCTGGAATTGCGCCGCCTTCATATTCGCCTTTACTTCGAACATCAAGAATTATGGCTCCTCGGTTTCTAAAATCTTGAATTTTCCTTGTTTTGTTTCCGAATAAAAAATCGAAGAAGCCCATTGGTTGCAGTTTTAATAGAACACAAAATTACATTTTTTCGCTAAAATGTCTCCCCCTATTTGGTATATTGCATAAATGAAAGTGCCTTCTCGAAAAGACGAGATTATTCAAATAGCAGCCTCGCTTTTTAGAAAAAGGGGCTATAATGCCATTTCTATGCGAGATATTGCTTTTGAAATGGATATAAAAGCTGCGAGCCTTTACAACCATATCAGCGGAAAACAAGAAATTTTGGCTGCTATTGTTTTAAGAGTAGCAAATGAATTTACTGAAGGAATGAAACGAGTGATTTCCCAAGAAACTTCAGCTTTAAAAAAGATTGAAAATTTAATCGAACTTCATATTGATATTACGCTAAACCATTCCGAAGCTCTTGCATCGCTCAATAATGATTGGATGCATTTGGAAGGGAAAAATCTCAGCGACTTTATAAAAATGAAGGATGATTATGAAAACAATTTCAGAAAGCTTATCAAATTAGGAATAAATTCAAATGAAATAAAACCTTATCAACCCGAAGTAATCCTTTTCTCCATCCTTTCCACCTTGAGAACGTTGTATTTGTGGCAAGAAAAACGAGGGAAATTAGATGTAAATGTATTGAAGAAGGATATGGTTTCAGTATTGATAAAAGGGATTGTGTAAATTTATCGCAAATTTGCAATTCTAACTAACAACTGTTAGTTTTGTTACTCTTAAACGACAAAAAAATAAGTGGCTAAATTTCATAACTTAAAAGTAAAAAACATTCAAAAGGAAACTCGGGACTGCTCGGTCATTACTTTTGAAGTGCCGGAAGACCTATCGAAAGAGTTCCATTTTCGTCAAGGACAGCATCTAACTCTACGGACTATTTTAAATGGTGAAGATACCCGCCGTTCTTATAGTTTGTGCTCCAGTCCCGTGGATAACCAATGGCAGGTTGCGGTAAAAACGATTCCGGAAGGAAAGTTTTCCAATTTTGTCAATTCGGAACTGCAAGTAGGGGATT
>CAZMDY010000123.1:0-5699 GCA_964565295.1 uncultured Aequorivita sp.
ATTCTCAAACTGATTTTTCTAAACCAATTCTGTCCTCAATAAATTTTGTTCTTCCCTTTGAAAAACTTTTGATTGTTTTCGACCTCTTTTCTTTTTCGCATCGCCCAAAACCCTTAGGCTCGGCTCAGGACAGGCTTCAACAAAAAAGTCTAGGCTGACGAAACATTATCTAAGTTTATCATAGGCCCATTTACCATTTAATTTTCATCTTCTTATAACATTTAACCTAAGTTGGTAAGAACGTTTAGGACGCTATTGTTTCTAAACCTAATTTCAACAATGTTTTTGGTGAGAATTATTTCAGTCGAGGCCTTCTTCCGATTTCAAATAGGAAATAATGGCCTTTCGTATGTCGTTGGCATCTTCACTATTATTTGGATAATATATTTTCAACACGTCTGGATTATCTGGTTTTAAAAAGGGAATATCCAATCCTTTCAGCAAGAAATCACTAAATGCAACGGAATAGATTTTTTCATCATCAATTTCTTCGGCTCCAATTTGCCATTGTCCCGTAGTGTTTTTTGAAAGGTTATACCGATGCAAATACGCACCAGTTCCTATTTTTTCATTCCCAAAATCCAAAGTCTCCTTTAAGAGCTTTCCTTTTAGATCCACATGCAGCACGCTTCCTCCAAAAGGAAGAATCCTAAAAATATCCATACTGGAAATGGTTCCGGACAGGTTGTCGTCAATTCTAATGGAGCCGCCATTTACAACCGCCGCTTGGACATTCGGCCCATAAACATTCGCCATGGATTTGGTGATAATTTCACCCAGATTGGTTTGTTTGCTTCGGCTTGCTGCGTCAGTACCATCCCAAGGAATTGACGTGTAATGGATATTTTCATAGGGATCGTCAATGACCTCCTTTAGTTTGCTTTCCATTATCTCTGTCCATTTATCAACCACCTTGGCCACTTTGTCTGATGAGGCTATTTTGTCGGTAACCATCACCAATTCAGAATCTATGTGTAGGTTTTTGGTGTTTACATTATATAATAAGGTATGGACATAAAGACTTTTGGCATTGGCATCGGCTTTGGCAATAATTGTATTTCCTTGTCTTTCCAACATATTATTGTGTTCATGTCCTCCCATAATTAAAGGAAGTGAAGGAATCCGATTTGCAATTTCCTTGTCCGACCCGAGGGAAACGTGTGTAAGTCCTATTATAAAATCAGTTTTTTGTTTTGCCGAATTATAGCTTCGTTCCGCCGTTTCATATATATCCTGGTAAGCGACATAATCTTTTGGGTTTGAAGGAATCGTAACCCCAATGACTCCGAAACGCATACTTCCTTGTTTACTATCCACCGAAAAAATGGCATATTCAGAAACGGGTACTGTGGCGCCATTTCTATTGGCAAAAAATGGAATTGGTCCATTTTTGGTGTTATGTCGAACATTGGCAGAGGTCCATTTGAAATTGGATTCATCGAGTCTTTTTTGGAGGTCATCTTCGGTGAGGTCAAATTCATGGTTTCCGAAGGTTACCAAATCGACTTCCAACTCGTTCAAAACTTCTACCATTTGTTTTCCATAAATTCGTTCGCCATTCATTTTTAATGTTCCCAACAAAGATGGATTCAGAAAATCGCCGGCTAAAAAGAGATAGGTATTCGGATAAATGTTTTTTATAGAGTCGCGGATATGGCCAACCCGTGCCATCCCACCAAATTCCCCGAGCGGAGAAATTTCATAAACATCGTTTATCTGGACAAATTTGAGTGTGATCGTCTCCGCTTTCCCTGCAGGCGATTTTAGAGGCCCACAACTTGCCAAGAAACAAATTGCAATGGCAATAAAAATGTATTTTCCCATTCTAATGGTATTTTGTAAAGATTTTTGTTGCTTCGTTATAAGCACTTTCAAAGGACATGGGATTCAAGTTGGAAACCACTTTTTTGGTAGTAAAGTAGCTCAACATTTGTTCCGTGGGCATATTTCCCGTCAGTTCATCCTTGGCCATTGGGCAACCTCCAAATCCTTGGATGGCTCCGTCAAATCTTCGGCAACCGGCTTTAAAAGCTGCATCCACTTTTTCATACCAAGCGTTTGGCACTGTATGGAGATGTGCACCAAATTCAATCTGCGGATATCTCGGTATCAAATTGCTGAACAAATACGTAATAATATCTGGTGTTGATGACCCTATGGTATCGCTCAAGGACAATATCTTTACGCCCATTTGCGATAATTTTTCGGTCCATTCGCTAACAATATCCACATTCCACGGGTCGCCGTACGGATTGCCAAAACCCATGGACAAATAGGCTACGACTTCTTTATCACTTTTATGGGCAAGTTCCAGTATTCTCTGGAGGATTATTAAAGATTCTGCGATGGTTTTATGGGTATTTCGCATCTGGAAATTTTCAGAAATTGAAAACGGATATCCCAGATAATCAATTTCCGGATGGGTCACGGCCTGTTCCGCCCCCCGCTCATTGGCAACAATGGCCAGAAGTTTGCTATTTGTTTTAGACAGATCCAAATTGGAAAGAACTTCGGCCGTATCCTTCATTTGTGGAATTGCCTTTGGCGAAACAAAACTGCCAAAATCAATTGTGTCAAAGCCACAACGCAAAAGTGACTGAATATACTGCACTTTTAGTTCGGTCGGAATCCAATTTTTGATGCCTTGCATTGCATCCCGTGGACATTCTATAATCTTTACTTGTTGCATTGGTCCAAAGATAGGAATTCCCGTTGATGAAGGGATTTCAATTCAAAAATTTCTTAACAGGTCTCTAAAATCGGCTTTTTATGACTTCTTTAACCCAAGAACCAATCTATTTCTATCAAATTTACCATACAAATCAATCTTTTTATGTCGAAAATAGATAAATCTGCAAATAAAGAGGATAAGAAAAAGAGCGGAAAGAAACGCTATATTATTCCTCTGGCCATACTGATTTTGCTTCTCGCCTTTCGGCTTTATCTACCCACCCTTGTTAAAAATTATGTAAATGATGTGCTTGCAGAAATCCCCGGTTACTACGGCCATGTGGAGGATATTGACATTGCGCTCATCCGTGGCGCTTATGTTATTAATGGGATGTATTTGAACAAAGGAACTGCGGAGTCACAGATTCCGTTTTTGAATTTTCCGAAGACCGATATTTCCATTGAGTGGAGGTCTTTGTTCAAAGGAAAAATTGTTAGTGAGATAATTATGGACAGTCCAGAGATCACCTATGTTTTTGAAGATCAAAAAGAAGAAACAGGCGATGCCGATGTGGACGATTGGACCGAGGCTCTGACCGATTTGGTCCCTATCGATATCAACCATTTGGAAGTACACAATGGAAAACTGGCCTTTGTTCAACTTTCAGCCAAGCCAGAAATTGACCTGCAGATCAACAATTTACACCTTACAGCCACAAACCTCCGAAATGTCGTAGAACGTGAACGCATTCTCCCATCATCTGTTACCGCATCAGGAATATCCATCGGCGGCGGAAGGATTTCCATGGAAGGGAACATGAACCTTCTAAAACAAATCCCAGATATGGACATTTCTTTTTCTCTTGAGGATGCCGATATAACGGCCTTCAATGATTTCACAAAGTATTATGCTGGCCTTGACTTCGAAAAGGGGAATTTCAGCCTGTTCAACGAAGTCGCCATTGCCGACGGATTTTTGGTGGGCTACGTGAAGCCACTTTTGACCAATTCAAAACTAATTGGCGAAGACGATGGTTTTCTCGATGTTTTATGGGAAGGCTTTGTGGGTTTCTTTAAATTCATATTGAAAAACCAAGGAACCGACACAGTAGCGACCAAGGTTCCAATTGAAGGCGACTTGAACAACGTGGAAGCCGGTGTTTGGCCTACCGTTTTAAACATTTTTAAAAATGGTTGGATCGAGGCCTTCAGCAGCCAAGTGGACGAAGACATTAATTTTAAGGATGCCCTTACAGATGAAAACCTATCCAGAAAGGAAAAAAGAGAAATAAAGAAAAAGCAAAGGCAAGCCGAAAGGGAAAAGCGCAAAAAAGATCGTGAATCGAAAAATGGTTGATTAAATCCGTATTTTTGAGGCCTCATCCAACATTGCCTTCACCATGCGAATTGACATTATTACGGTTGTACCCGAATTGCTTAAAAGCCCTTTTGAAGCTTCAATTTTAAAGCGTGCCATAACGAATGGGTTAGTGGAGGTTCACACGCATAATCTTCGTGATTTTTCCACAAATTCTTACAAACAAATAGATGATTATCAATATGGAGGAGGTGCAGGAATGGTCATGATGATAGAACCCATTGACAAATGCATCTCAAAATTGAAATCGGAACGGGATTATGATGAGGTAATCTATATGACTCCGGACGGAAAAACCTTTAATCAACGTACAGCTAACGAATTGTCCTTAAAAGAAAATATAATTCTACTCTGTGGTCACTACAAGGGTGTAGACCAACGGGTTCGTGATCATTTTATCACTCGCGAAATTTCCATTGGAGATTTTGTGCTTAGCGGAGGGGAACTTGGAGCCGCTTTGGTCTGTGATGCCGTGATCAGGCTCCTTCCCGGGGTTTTAGGCGATGAGACAAGTGCGCTGACAGATTCTTTTCAGGATAATTTGTTGGCACCTCCTATCTACACGAGGCCCGCGGAATATAAAGGATGGGCCGTCCCTGAAATTCTCACTAGCGGAAACACAGGGAAAATTGAGGAATGGCGCGAAGACGAGGCATATAAAAGAACCCTGCAGCGCCGACCGGACTTGTTAGATTAATCTGTGCTCAATGCTACACAAAGAATAAGAGGATAAACTCTTGCCGTATAAACCTTTTTGTTTATTTTTGCACCCACTTAATCCAACCTCTGGCGAAAACCGCGAATGTTGTTTTAATTTTAACCTTATCTACTCAATAAAAATGGAAGAGTTAGTAAAATTTGTCGAGAACGAATTTGTTACCAAAAAAGATTTCCCTGAATTTGGTGCAGGAGACACAATCACCGTTTATTACGAAATCCGTGAAGGTGAAAAAACACGTACACAGTTTTTCCGTGGCGTTGTTATCCAAGTAAAAGGCACAGGACTTACCAAAACCTTTACTATTAGAAAAATGAGCGGTACTATTGGAGTGGAACGTATTTTCCCTTTAAATATGCCAGCGCTTCAAAAAATAGAGATCAACAAGAAAGGTAGTGTACGCCGAGCTCGTATCTACTACTTCAGAGGTCTTACCGGAAGAAAAGCACGAATCAAGGAAAAGCGTAATTAATACATTTTCTGTTGAAAACCTTGTCAAGCCCTGTAAACACAGGGCTTTTTTTATCAACAATTGTTCATAACCGCTGTGGACAAACTGTTGATTTTTAATACCATAAAAATAATTGCGCAACCGAAATTCCGTCTTATATTAGCAGTATCAAAACGGTGCAACCACCAACTTGATAAAATAAAGCGACGTTCTTTTACACTATTTTTTCCAAATTAATAATGAAGCTGACGTTCGAAAGTCTGTTAGCTTTTAGATTTGAAAAGATAAAAAGAAATCACTTTACAAACTTTTTTGATCGTTTGAGATACAAATGATCTTTTGATCGACAGCATCGAGATTGAAAAAGTTTTGGGTCAGTTCTTAATGATTGCACATACTTCAATGTAACTGCGAATTTTAAAAACGAAACCCGTGTAAATAGATCACGATCGCAAGGAACTAATTGACCTTGCCTTGAATTC
>CAZMDY010000124.1:0-5629 GCA_964565295.1 uncultured Aequorivita sp.
GTTTGACAGTATTACTGAGCGTGGTGGCGTGTTGGGCGCTATGGAAACCATGTACCAACGAAGCAAGATCCAAGAGGAAAGTCTTTATTACGAAACTTTAAAGCATAATGGAGAGTTCCCGATTATTGGTGTCAATACTTTTTTAAGCAGCAAAGGTTCTCCAACGGTACTGCCGGCAGAAGTAATTCGTGCTACGGAAAATGAAAAACAGGCCCAAATCAACACGCTTGAAAATCTACACAAAATGTACGAAAATGAAGCGGGTCCAGCCATTGAAAAAGTAAAAATGGCTTCCATCAATAACGACAATGTGTTTACGCAACTTATGGAAGCCACAAAAGTATGTTCCTTGGGTCAGTTAACCGATGCTCTATTCGAAGTGGGAGGACAATATAGACGAAACATGTAAAATAATGTGATGATAGGGTTTGCCTGAGAGGACAACAACAAAAATCGTTGGAATGGAATAACTGGATTTAATATCAAGTTTATATTGAAAAATAGGTCGAACTATTTATTCTTCTTCGTCATCAATATAATCATCCTCATTTTCATCCAGCATATCTTTATTCCAGATAGAGTCTTCGTCCAGTTCGCCGTAAATAATTTCGAAAGGGTCAAAATTTAGTGCATCTAAGGCATTCATATCTTCTAACTTTTCGTCAGTGAGCTCTTCCATCCGCTTTTTGATATACTCCCGAGGGTCGAGACTTCTCTTAAACTTAGCCAATAGTTTTAGAAATTCTGCAATTTCGTCGTGGATCAAAGCAAGATATTCAGAAACTTCGGAATCCACTATCTCAATTTTTTCCAAATTAAGCGATAATCGAGCTATGGCCTTGCGCGTTTTTTCGAGATATTCTGATTTTAAATCATAAGGAGCTTTTACACATACATGGGAAACACTAGGAGCTATTTTCGACGCATTCCTAACGATCGCTTGTACATATTCTATCTGTAGCTTTTGGTCATCGTTTACTTCATTTTGGGATATAGCAGCCAAATCAGCAAATTCCAATGCCAATCCCTCGATCGATCTTGCTTTTAAAAAGACAGGAGCTTGTTTGTAATCCATTCGTAGATCACCGTAAAGCTTTCCATCTTTCAGCATGTTTAAAAATAAATCAGGTTTTTTCATAGGTTTCAAAGTGTAAGCTGCCAAACTTGTTGAAGCTTTCGGAACTTTCTTAATTCCATAAGCAACAAAGGTAGAAAATCTTTTCCATTGCTATTTATGCGTTCTAAGCGTCTACAATTTTTATAAAGCAGGTTGGACATTCGTTTCACCGCCGCTGCATATTTATGCTTTTCTTCCGGAAACAACTGACTCTCGGCTTTGAGTATATGCGGCCCCAATGAAGTGGACTGCTGGATCAAGTCGCCCGTAAAATAAATTTCAGAATGTTCTTTTCCATTTTTCTTAAGATGTTCAAGATCCTGGCTAAGGTAATAAGAAATATGTCTCGCTAAATGGAGTATTTCCTGAGCTTTTCTGTAAATAGCGGAATTTGAATTGTTTCCGAAAGTATGGGACATTAATTTGAAATATTTAAATTTTTAATTTATCCAAATTTAAAGACTTGAATTGATATTTCATAATCGATATTAAAGCAAAGTATTATATTTGTTTTAATTATTACGCTTTAATCTAATTTAACCTTAAAATGAATATCGACAATTTAAACTGGAAAATATTAGACTGCCTACAGAAAAATGCGCGACAGCCCAACACCGAAATAGGCAGAAAGGTTGGCATAAGTTCGCCAGCTGTATCGGAGCGTATAAAGAAAATGGAGGATTCAGGAATAATCGATGGATATTTTACAGTGGTATCTCCTTTTGAGGTCGGATATCAATTTAAAGCCATTATTACTCTTCGCGCCTTTATGGGAAAAATGAAGCCTTTTTTGGAAATAGTAAAAACTTATGAAGAGGTCCTTAACTGTTACAGAATTACTGGAAATGAAAATTTTGTGATGGAGGTGGTCCTTAAAAACCAAAAACATTTGGAATCTTTTATTGATCAATTGATAGTGTATGGGGAAACAAAAACTCAAATTGTC
Source organism: uncultured Aequorivita sp. (assembly GCA_964565295.1). Classification (GTDB taxonomy): domain Bacteria; phylum Bacteroidota; class Bacteroidia; order Flavobacteriales; family Flavobacteriaceae; genus Aequorivita. The sequence continues at coordinate 2,064 of CAZMDY010000124.1, forward strand.
CTTTCACATGTTGTAAAAAACAATGATTTGAAACCACATAAGTAATTGCAGAACCAAAAAGTCGTTCAGCAGAAAAATTAAACTGGACCTGTATTAAAGTGTTTTCGCCGCGAAGACAATTGGAATATATATATCCGTGACCCATTTTGCAGGATTCGGCTCTTCCGAGATATCAGTTTCATAGACCTCAAATATTTTTCTGTCAAGGTTCAGCTGCAAACCCTCGCCAGCGATATATTCCATTCCTTCTCGTATTGCTTCAGGTAGATTGATATAATCACCTTTTAATGTTGTTTTTACCGCATAAACAGGTTCCATAAATCCACACACTATGGAACTACCATCGGGAGTTATTACTTTTTCTTTTACTGGAACACAAGAGGAAAAGATAACCGTGTTGTTTGAAGTGTCCCTTTCATTGTACAACGTAAACGGTTTTCCCGATTTGTTTAAATTATGCCTAGAAACAAAGTTTTTTACATGCGTCATCAATGTCATCGATCTTGGGATCAACTCCTGGTTTTTTGCCACGGAAGTGGTATACATATAATAACCGCCACCATATTCTGTGACTCCATCTACATTGATTGAGTATTTTTTCATTTCAGAAACTACTTCTTCCGAAATATTGCTCAATGCCGCTCTGTTCATTTTGTTGATTGGCGCTTTAAAATCTGTTCCTCTAAGAGCATAGAATATTTTGTCCACCAAGGTATGTTCGCCTCTTGTGTTCCACACTACTTTGGTACTGTCATCCATATCTTCAAACTTCCAGTTCATTTCGGCATTTCTTTTTCCAAGGGGTGCTTCAAAGGTGAATTCTTGATGGATTTCCTTATTTGGAATTACTTTGACGGTCTTTATCGATCCACTCCTGTCGCCTTCCCACGCAAAAGAAGAGCCTTCACCTGATGTTTTCTCAGCAAAATTAAATTCCATATCGGGGTCATCGTCTTTCCAGGCCATCCAACTTTCCCAACTCTTAAAATCATTTACTTTTTCAAAAACCGTTTCTGACGGAGCCGCGATTATTATGGAATTCTCTATGTCATACGAACCGTCTTTTGTTCCAAAGTAGATCGCACTTCCTATGATTATAAGAAGAATAAGAAACAATAAGTATTTTAATATTTTCATGGTGGAAGTATTGATTGGGGTGGCTAATATAGGAAAAAACTGTAGAAGCCTTTGGTCTTCATCAACAACAATTCGAATGGAATTATGAATTAATTAAGACGGAGAAAAAATTACTACATTTGCTCCACACTAAAAAATCAACCAAAATGAAAAACATTTTTTTTATTGCGCTGACTGCCTGCGGTCTGCTGTTTTTTTCTTGTCAGGAAAAGAAGGAGGAAAACAAAAACGAGGTTTCAACCTTAACTGAACAGTCCTCAGATTGGGACTCTAGCGTGGAGCAGTTTTCCGACCTTCGTGTACTGCGGTACCAAGTTCCAGGATGGGATAAGCTTACCCTAAAAGAACAAAAATTGGTTTATTATTTGACCCAAGCAGGTCTTGAGGGAAGGGACATTATGTGGGACCAAAATTACCGTCATAACCTTACCATTAGAAAAGCCTTGGAAAATATATACATTAATTATCAAGGTGATAAATCAGGGGAAGATTGGAATAATTTTGAAATTTATTTGAAACGGGTATGGTTCAGCAATGGCATCCACCACCATTATGCGAATGATAAATTAAAGCCAGATTTCTCTTCTGATTACTTAAAACAATTGCTGGCTGAAACCAATACCACCTTGGATGGAGAAGCTTTTGAAGTTATATTTAACGACCAGGATCTTAAGAAATTGGACCAATCGCAAAATATTGACAACGTAGCAAACAGTGCAGTAAATTTTTACGGGCCAGGAGTCACCAATAAAGACGTAGAGGAATTTTACTCCAACATGAAATCACCAGATTCTGCACGACCGTATGCATTCGGATTAAACTCAAAATTGGTCAAGAAAAATGGAGAACTAAAAGAAATAGTTTATAAATCCGGGGGCCTTTATGGGTCGGCGATCGACAAAATTATCGGTTGGCTGGAAAAGGCACAAAAGGTTGCTGAGAACCAAGCCCAAGGTGAAGCTATCGGACTTTTGATAGCGTACTACAAAACGGGAAACCTTCAGACCTGGGATGATTATAATGTGGCGTGGACCAAAGCGACGGAAGGCAATATAGACTATATCAATGGTTTTATTGAAGTCTACCAAGATCCACTTGGCTACAAAGGTTCTTTTGAATCAATTGTCCAGATAAAGGATTTTGATATGTCCCAGAAAATGGCGGTGCTTTCTGAAAATGCCCAATGGTTTGAAGACAATTCTCCATTAATGGATGAACATAAAAAGAAAAACGTGGTTGGCGTGACTTATAAAGTTGTGAATGTTGCAGGCGAGGCCGGGGATGCATCTCCTGTTACCCCCATTGGCGTAAATCTTCCCAATTCAAACTGGATCCGTGCAGAGGTGGGCAGCAAGTCTGTTTCCCTCGGAAATATAATTGATGCGTACAATCATGCGGGAAGCTCCGGAAGATTGGAGGAGTTTGTAAACGACCCAGAGGAACTTGAGCTTCAAAAAGAATATGGGGAACTGGCAAGCAAATTGCATACAGCGCTCCACGAAGTAGTGGGCCACGCCTCAGGACAACTAAATCCCGGTGTTGCAGAAACAAAAGAAACTCTTAAAAATTATGCCTCCACCTTGGAAGAGGGAAGGGCAGATTTGGTGAGCCTATATTACATCTACAGTCCAAAATTAGAAGAATTGGGCCTCGTGGACGACTGGGAAAAACTGGGGATGGCTGCGTATGACAATTACATCCGAAATGGTTTGATGATGCAATTGATCCGTCTAAACCTGGGCGATGATGTAGTGCAAGCACACATGCGCAACCGTATGTGGGTGTCGGCTTGGGTAGTCGAAAAAGGGAAAGAAAACAACGTAATTGAAAAAGTGACACGGGATGGAAAAACATATTACAACATCAATGATTACGAAAAACTACGTGAATTGTTTGGTCAGCTATTGCGCGAAACTCAAAGAATTAAGTCGGAAGGAGATTATGACGCTGTACAGAAGTTAGTAGAAACCTATGGAGTTAAAGTGGACCAAGACATTCACAAAGAGATTTTGGAAAGAAACAAACAATTTACCGCAGCGCCTTACAGCGGTTTTGTCAATCCTGTTATTAGTCCAAACACCAATGAAAATGGGGAAATAGAAAGTTTTACCATGCAACAACCGGAAACTTTTGCTGAACAAATGCTGTATTATTCAGAGCATTATAGCAACCTTCCAGAAAGAAACTAAAAAAACAAATTTAAAATTTAAAAGCTCTTCGGTTTTGGAGAGCTTTTTTTTTGGATAAAAGGAATATCAAAGACCAACCGGTTTTTTCTAATTCCGATCTAACCCTTTAAATAGGTTTTCATTAGAACCAAAAAAACAATAAAAAGAATGAACCCGACCAAAATCCAAACACTTCCCTTATAATATTTTTTATGTAGTTTTTTATCGCCTTTATAGCTATACACCAGAATAACAATGAAA
>CAZMDY010000125.1:0-5608 GCA_964565295.1 uncultured Aequorivita sp.
GGGTTCTTCCTGCTGTATGCGGCCATCCCAACGCCTTGGCCTGGGCAGCGGCTCCTTTAACCCTCATTCGGTGGAGTCGGTGACCTTCTTAGGCCATTGCTCTCCTTGGCTGCTCCTTCACTTGCCTCCCTTTTAAAGCCTCCCTTCGTCTGTCACCGGCCTTCTATATAGCAACATTATGATTATTACTGGTAAATTATATGATTTAATTAATATTATATTTATTTTAAATTTTAATTCGATAAAAGATGAAAAGAACTAAACAGAATTTTTTGAACACAGGGAAGTATTTCTTCCTGTTTGTTTTTATGGGCGCAATTTTGGTGTCCTGTAAAAAAGACGATGATGGGGGCGGGGCTGTGGGCCGAGCAGATTTTGAACATAATTATTTTAATGTTCCAGAAGCCAACTTTCAGGGGAGATCGTTACCTGCGGGGAATTCACAATCACTTCAAATTCATAGCATAAGCGGGAATTCTACCGTTCTTGCAGGAGGAAGCAACTTAATTCATTTGGAAGGAAGTGAAAATGCCACGGAAGTAGTTATAGGTGTGAAAAACGTCGAGGGGTATTACATTAAACCCATAACTGCAAGCCGCGAAGGACAGAATAGGGCTATTTTGTCCTTGGTCGATATCCGTTTATTGGTTGGTCAAGGAGTTTCAGGATCTTTTACAATTGCTATTTCAGTAGGAGATGGGCAAGGAAACTTTAGTTCTTATGAGTATTTGGATGTTTCCCTAATGCAAGCCGGGACTGGTTTATTGCAGGTAAACCTTTCTTGGGACCAAGAGAATGATGTTGATTTGCATTTGATAGATCCAACTGGCGAAGAAATTTACTACGCCAATCCAGTGTCTGCCTCTGGTGGCCAATTGGACGTGGATAGCAATGCCGCATGCACCATCGACAATATCAATAATGAAAATATCTATTATGAGGATTCACCGAATGTTTCAATTCCAACTGGAGAATATGAAGTATTCGTAAATCTATGGTCCAATTGTGATGTTGCTCCCGATACAAATTACACCGTAGTCGTTTATTATGGTGGAAATATTATTGGCACCACTTCCGGCCAAAACCCACATAGCGGTGTTTTGACTCCAAGTAGCTATGAAAAGGTTTCAGTTATGAAATTCAATATAAATGGCACTGCACCAAGAAGTAATGGGGGTCAAAACCAATTTTCGGCGCCAAATTATTACAAATTTAGCGTTGACAAGGGCAATAAAGTTTTTGAAAACTTTAATCCAAAAAAATAATCGGGTTTAAATTCGATTAACAAGGTCCAAACCGTTTCAGTCTTATGATTGGGACGGTTTTTTATTCAGGATTGTTTTGATGAAAGAGTTGTTAGATCTTAAGCAAACCCGCACGTTTCAAAAGTGCCTCCGGATCTGGTTTTCGTCCTCTAAACTTGATATAGAGTTCCATCGGGTCCTGTGTTCCGCCTTGTGAAAGCACGAAAGACTTGAATTTGTCCGCCACTTTTTTATTGAAAATTCCTTCTTCTTGAAAATAGCCGAAAGCATCCGCATCCAAAACTTCGGCCCATTTATAACTATAATATCCTGCGGAATATCCTCCTTGGAAAATATGTGAAAATGAAGTGCTCATGCAGTTTTCACGAACGTCAGGATAGATTTGAGTATTGTTAAATGCAGCAATCTCAAAAGCTTTTACATCTTCAATTCCGGAAGGATCGTTTCCGTGCCAAGCCATATCTAAAAGCCCAAAGCTCAATTGTCGCAAAGTTGCCATTCCTTCGAGAAAAGCAGCGGATTCCTTGATTTTCTCTACAAATTCCATCGGGATCGTTTTCCCTGTTTTATAATGTTTGGCAAAAATTTCCAAGGCCTCTTTTTCATAGCACCAATTCTCTAAAATCTGACTGGGCAATTCAACAAAATCCCAATAAACACTTGTTCCCGAAAGGCTCGGGTAGTGGGTGTTGGCCAACATTCCGTGCAATGCGTGGCCAAATTCGTGGAAGAGGGTTGTAACTTCGTTAAAGGTTAAAAGAGAGGGCTTGCTGGCCTTTGATCCCGCTGCACCCAGGACAGGCTTGGTGAAATTGCAAACTATGGAAATATGCGGCCGTTCATTCTTGCCTTCCTTTATTTGCTGAGGTTTATATGAGGTCATCCAAGCGCCATTGCGTTTTCCCGCTCGAGGATGGAAATCTGCGTAAAAGATGGCGGCCGAATTTCCGGAATCGTCTTTCACTTCATAGGTTTTAACATCGGGATGGTATTTATCGATGGTTTGCACTTCCTCAAAATGAAGTCCATATAACTTTTCAGCAATTGTAAAGACACCATTGATAACGTTTTTCAGTTCAAAATACGGTTTGAGTTTTTCATCATCGAGATTGAATCTTTTCTGTTTTAGTTTTTCGGAATAGTAGGCGCCGTCCCATTTTTCCAGACGATCAATTCCGTCCAGGTCTTTGGCGAAAAGAGTCAATTCCTCAAATTCCTTTTGCGCCGCAGGTCGTGCTTTTTCCAGCAATTCATTCAAAAACGATTTTACTTTCTCTGGCGTTTCGGCCATTCTTTCTTCCAGGACAAAATGGGCGTGACTTTCATAACCCAATAAATTGGCGCGTTTGTGGCGAAGTTTTGCAATTTGGAGAACATTCTTTTGGTTATCCAGTGCATCATTATTAAAACCTTTTGCACCAAAGGCAATAGCCATTTTTTTACGGAGTTCGCGATTATCGGCGTAAGTTAGAAACGGAACATAGCTGGGATGGTCCAATGTGAAAACCCAACCTTTTCTTTCCTTCTCTGCAGCGGTTTGTAAAGCTGCTTCAATCACTCCCTCGGGAAGGCCACTGAGATCTTTTTCGTCGGTTATTTGAAGTTCGAATTTGTTGGTTTCGGCGAGAACATTTTCCCCGAAGGTAAGTTTTAGCTTCGCGAGTTCCGTGTCTATTTTGCGCAGTGCGTTTTTTTTATCTTTTGAAAGGTTGGCGCCGTTTCGGGAGAATGATTTGTACTTTTTGTCGAGCAGCATTTTTTGCTCTTCGGAAAGATTTAAAGCTTCCTTTTCTTTGTAAACTGTTTTTATCCTGATAAATAGTTCTTCATTCAACAATACGTCATTGCTGAATTCTGTCAACATTGGGGAAATTTCCTGTGCCAATTTTTGGATCTCATCATTGGTTTCGGCACTGTTCAAGTTGAAAAAAATGCTGGTGGCCCTATCCAGTCTTTCTCCCGTATGCTCCAAGGCTTCCACAGTATTTTCAAAAGTAGGCGGTTCAGGATTTGAGGTTATGGCATTGATTTCTTCCTTGGTCTCTTCAATTAATTGAGTGATCGCAGGAAGGAAATGGCTGTTTTTTATTTGGGAAAATGGGGCGGTGCTGTAGGGTTGTAATAGGGGATTGTTCATGTTTTTTGGTTTTCTAGTACACATTGAATTTAGGATAGCAACGATCAGACAATCATTAAAATTATCTATTTATTTCCCTCGCGCCTTCCTGAACCTTTGTCTTAAGATTTTCCTTGTAAGCAATAATTTTATCCAAAATAGTTTTGTCGGAAGCGCCAAGAATCTGAGCGGCGAGGATGCCGGCATTTTTTGCTCCGTTCAATGCTACCGTGGCAACGGGAACTCCTCCCGGCATTTGCAGAATGGAGAGAATGCTGTCCCAGCCATCAATGGAATTGCTCGATTTTACTGGCACGCCAATTACAGGTAATGGCGAAAGCGAGGCTACCATTCCTGGAAGATGGGCCGCGCCTCCAGCTCCGGCAATTATTACTGAAATCCCGCGCTTATGGGCATTTTTCCCATAATCAAAAAGTTTATCGGGCGTTCGGTGAGCAGAGACGATGTCCACTTCCACTTCAATATTGAATTCCTTTAAAATAGCTACCGCATCCTGCATAACTGGCAGATCGCTGGTGCTTCCCATTATTATTGCTACTTTTTTCATTTTTGGTTTCTTAATTGTTGAGTGTCTGGTCGAGCGTAGTCGAGACCTCCACATCAGGAGGAGGTCCTTTACATATTCGTATTTAATCTTGACTTTTAACTTTTTCAATTAGATGTAAGGCTTCATCCGACTGATCTTCACTTAAGGATTCTGTGGCCTTGTTCAGCATTTTTTTCTTTATTAAGTCAATTCAAAACTTTTAGAAAGATACAAAATCTATTTTCCAGAAATTACCTTTATAGCATTCTTCACCTCCTCCGCGATCCGTCTCGCTTCACTGAGATCTTTGTTCACAATAGTTACATGGCCCATCTTTCTAAATGGCCGGGTTTCTTTTTTGCCATAAATATGGGGGGTTACGCCTTCCATTGCCAAAATACGCTCTATATTTTGGTAAACAACCTGACCTGTATGTCCTTCGGCACCAACCAAATTTACCATTACGCCCCCAACTTTGCTATCGGTATTTCCCAAAGGCAAATCGAGGATGGCTCTTATTTGTTGCTCAAATTGATTGGTATAACTGGCTTCAATACTGTAATGGCCGCTGTTGTGTGGGCGGGGCGCAACTTCGTTTACAAGGATTTCATCGTCTTCCGTTTGGAACATTTCAACTGCCAAAAGCCCAACATGTTTAAAAGCTTCTGAAACTTTGGTGGCGAGCGCTCTGGCTTTGTTCGCCACTCCTTCGTCAATTCGAGCTGGACAGACTACGTATTCCACCTGGTTGGCTTCGGGATGGAATTCCATCTCGACTACGGGATAGGTTTTTACTTCCCCAGAAGGATTTCGGGCTACAATTACGGCAAGTTCATTTTTGAAGGGGATCAGTTTTTCCACGATGCAGGCACCATCAGATAAAGGAATTACTGCCTCGGCATCCCTAATAATGCTCACGCCTTTTCCATCATAACCGCCCGTACAGCTTTTCCATACAAACGGAAAATGGAGTTCCTTTCTTACAATCGCTTCATTTAACGCGTTTTTGTTTTTATAAACCTTAAATGGTGAGGTTGGGATTTGGTGATCTTTATAAAACTGTTTTTGAACGCCTTTATCCTGGATGTTTCTCAAAGTTTGTGCGCTTGGAAATACTTTTACACCTTCCTTTTCTAGTTTTTCCAGTGCTTCGATATTTACGCCCTCAATTTCAAAAGTGAGCACATCAACATTTTTCCCGAAATTATAAACCGTTTCAAAATCCATCAAATCGCCCTGCTGAAAATAGTCTGTCGCAATTCGGCACGGAGCTTCACTGCTGGGATCGAGCACGTGGGTTCGGATGTCCCATTTTCTCGTTTCATAAAGCATCATTTTGCCCAATTGTCCGCCGCCTAGTATGCCGAGGGTAAAGCTCGTGGAGAAGTAATTCATTGTAGTTCTTTGATGTTTGTGGCAAAGATAGTTATTTCGTTTATTGGGAATTGCTTAATTGAAACTGGTTCCGATTTTCTTTTAATTCATTAAGGAAAGCCGAATTTTAAGACTATTTATTTCTAATTTTCTGGAATTGAATATCATGGGTTTTCAAGCTTTAACTTTAACATAATTGATGTTTTATTAGATTATTGGCGTTTTTTTTAATTTGTTTTGTCGTATCATTGAATATTGTCTTTCTGTTTTTCGTTACATGTAGATTTTATTTAAAAATATTTTATT
>CAZMDY010000126.1:0-5504 GCA_964565295.1 uncultured Aequorivita sp.
AATACGCTGTACTATGAATTTTAAAATGGTCGCCAAATCTCTTTTTGGAATGGAAGAACTTCTGGCGCAAGAGCTTCGACAACTTGGCGCTTCGAATATTGAAATAGGGATCAGAAACGTTTCCTTTGAAGGCGATACGGGTTTTATGTACAAAGCAAACCTTTGTTGCCGGACCGCAATCAAGATTCTAAAGCCCATTTCCGCATTTAACATTTTTACGGAAGACGACTTGTACAGGAAAATTTATGAAATGCCATGGGAAAAATATATGAAGGTTAAGGGATCACTTGCCGTAAACGCTACGGTATTTTCCGACGTATTTACACATTCCCAATATATTGCGCTCAAAACTAAGGACGCTATTGTGGACCGCTTCCGCGATAGGGAAGGGGAACGGCCCAATGTTGACCTGGACCATCCCACGCTGCGTATCAACATTCATATTGATCGAAATATTTGCACCGTTTCTTTGGACAGTTCTGGGGAATCATTGCACAAAAGAGGTTATAAAACAGAAAGTACGCTTGCACCGATCAATGAAGTGCTTGCAGCTGGAATGATAATGCTTTCAGGATGGAATGGTCAAAGTGATTTTTTGGATCCGATGTGTGGAAGTGGAACAATTTTGACCGAGGCCGCAATGATTGCTTGTAATATTCCTCCAAATATTAATCGGGAAGAGTTTGGTTTTGAAACCTGGCCCGATTTTGATATTGATCTGTATGAGAAAATCGAAACGGCTATGCTAAGTAAGGTCAGGGATTTTCCACGTAAAATTTTCGGTTTTGACAAAGATCCAGTTGCAATAAAAAAAGCCAAGGAAAATATTAAAAATGCAAATCTCCAGGACTTTATCGAGGTGAAAGAACAAGATTTCTTTGAAAGTGAAAAAGAAAATCCCGGTCCGTTGCACATGCTTTTCAATCCACCATATAACGAACGTATTTCGGTACAAGATGTACAACATTTTTACAGTTCAATCGGGAACACTTTAAAGCGCAATTATCCCGGGACCCAAGCGTGGATGATATCTTCCAATATGGAGGCCCTTAAATTTGTAGGACTTCGACCGTCCAAGAAAATAAAGCTCTTCAATGGAAAATTGGAAGCAAGGCTCGTGCGCTACGAAATGTATGAAGGTAGCAAAAAAGCCTCGAAACAATAGAAATTTACAATTTCGTAAAGGTCAGCCGGTCTATTTCTCCGTTGGCGTCGACAGTTGAAAGTTCAATGTTTGAAATGCTAAGCGATAGGATTTTCCAATTTTTTGAAAGTCTATCAAAAGGTGTCGCTGTCTGTGAAAATTGAAGCAATAACTGCTCGCCGGCTTCGGCCGTACTTACGTAATTCCAAGTACCAACTTCAGTAAAAAGATCGTTCTGAACTTCAACGGTGCCATCTTCCGTAAAGGTAAAATCAAAACTTTCAAATTCAATGGTCTGATCCGTTCCATTGGAGAAATATTCAGAAACTCGCCAATCGCTCTGTGGAAGAATTATTTCAATCTGCTTGAACTCATTTGTGATAACGTCCCCTGCATCATCGTCGCTGCTGCAGGAAATAAATATAATAGTCGAAAGTAATAGTAAAATGTTTCTCATCTTTTTTTGTTTAAAACTCGATATTATTCCTTTATGAGCCTATTAAATTTGATATAAATAAGAGAAACCTAACACTTATTTAGCAAAATGTTAGGTTTTTACAATATGAAATGTGAAATATTTCTAATTATTTTCTTTTGACACTTCCAGAACTGCTTTTGTTCGATTCAACAGAAAGAGGATTTCCATAATAATCTATTGAACCTCCACTGCTGGCTTTTGCGGTAAGTTTTTCTTGAACATTAATTTTTATTTCAGAGCCACTGGAAGCGCGGGCAGTACAATTTATCGTCAAAAGATTTTTTGCGTTCAATTCACTTCCACTTGAAGCTGAAGCATAAAGGCTTGTTGCTTTACCCGACAGCTCCATTTCTGCGCCACTGCTTGAGTTTGCTTTAATTTCTCGAGAAAGGACTTCAAGTTTTAATTCAGCGCCACTGCTTGTTTTTAAGGTCAGTTCTTCGCTCTTCAAAACAGATTTCCCCACAATATCCACTCCACTACTGGCCTGGATATTGTTGAGCTCTATGAAAGTTACATATACATTTTTGGCAGAGGATTTACCAATGTTTTTAGAAGTGATGTAGAGTTTTCCGTTTTTTATGTAGGTCTGGATTTGTTCAAGTAAATTTTCATCTGCTTCAACCTCAATTTTGTTCTCATTCCCTTGGATGAGATAGATGTCAAGTCCACCACTGGCCTTGATTTCAGTAAAGTTTTCAGAAACTTGGCGCTCTTCGGAAACAACGTGTCCATTTCCTTTTTTGCCAAGATTAAAGGTGCAGGCAGAAAAAATTCCCGCCGAGAGAAGTACTAATAAAATTTGTATCGGTTTCATGGTGTTAGTTTTAATGGTTGATTATGTGATTTTTAAAAGATGTTGGATTAATCTCTAAAATCATCCAACACTTCGTCTTCCCAGCTTTTTGTCTTTACTGGCGTCAAAGTGTCCACAGGCTCGTTTTCATAGACTTTGTCCTTGTTGATTGTGTCCTTGTAGACTGTGTCCCTAAGTTTAATGGTTTGTTTTTTATCGTTACAGTCCAGACATTCCACTTTGTTTTTTAAAATCCTGAAATAATAACCTTCGCTTCGGTTGGGAAATCCTTTTAAATTTGAATTGAAACCATAATAGGAGTCAACATTGTCATCAGTATAAAATACGGTGCCTTCCGGAACAAAAACAGATATTTCAATTTTTTGGCCACGGAACTTGTTTTTAATGTCAGTGGTAAAAAACCCGTCCAAATCCAATTTATTGTCATTAAATGAATAGTTGTATTCTATAGCCTCTGCGCGTTTTTTTGCTTCTAAGGAATTAGTTCCCTCCGCAGATTTTTCCACAATAATTTTTCCAATGGAGTCCATAGTCGAATTTAGATTGATTCGAATATTTTTTGAATAGATTAATTTCTTATTGTCTGCCGTATATTTTACTTCCAGATCTGAATTTCTTCCCAGCCTATAGTCATATTGCAAGTCTGCACGCATCATTACTTGAAGCGAATCGCTGGGGCGGAGGTTCAATGCCTTCTCAGTGATGGAATTTCCATTATACGATTGTTCAGTGGCCTGTTGTATCCCGAGAAAAATCAACCCGATAATGGACAACGCCCAAAGTACGACCAGAACAATCTTGACCGTGTAACCTATTGGTCTTAAATTGCTTATCAAAAGTTTCAGTCCCAAAATGAACAAAACAAAAAAGGGAATTCCGATAGCAAGAAGACCCAATAAAGCCCATAGCCAAACAGGCATATTTGTAGAATCCATCAGACCTATATATTCAGCCATTTCGTGGTTACCCCAGAAATCCATGCTGCCGAGAGCAAAAAAACCAATTGTCAACCCAATTATTGTGGACGAGGAAATGATGATTATCAAAATTCCAATCACTTTGGAGAATACTTTAAAAATTGCGACAAAAAATTCTCCCAATGTATCGAAAAAGCTGGAGGCTCCAGTTTTGATCTTATTTCCGTATTTATCGTAATTAACATTTTTTACTTTTTCGGCCACATTGTCAAAACCTTCTTTGAACTTTCGTTCTATATTTGAAATGTTTATTGGCTCCCCGGTCATTTTCAGTTTTTCTGATGTCGTTTCGGCTGCGGGAACCAGTATCCACATTAGAATGTAAACCAAGATGGGCGATCCCAGTCCGGCCAATACTAGAATTACCCATAAAAGTCGGATCCAAAGGGCGTCTATTCCTATATAATGGCCCAGACCAGAAGAAACCCCTCCAATATATTTGTCGTCAATGTCCCTAAAAAGCTGTTTTCGTACCTGCCCAGTCTTGGTTCTGGAATGGGAATGGGAAGTTGAAGATGAATCGTCAAAAATCTCATCATCTACTTGATAATCTTCGGGTTGACCCATCACAGCGATCACTTCATCCAGTTCCTTCAGTCCTATTACTTGTGACTGAAATTCAATTTTTTCTGAGAAGAGTTCTGCAATCCGGGCTTCTATGTCTTGCATTATTTCCCCGCGACCTTCTCCTTGCTTTAAGGATCGCCGAATGGCATCGAGATAACGCGAAAGTTTTCCGTAGGCGTTTTCGTCCAAATGAAACGAAATTCCTGCCAAATTAATGTTTACTGTCTTGTTCATTTTTTGTTTTTTTCGCTGGTTACTTTGTTTACTGCCTGTTGCAATTCGCTCCAGGTATCATTCAATTCGGTTAGAAATAGTTTTCCCTTTTCGGTAAGAGCGTAATACTTTCTCGGGGGTCCACCTGTTGATTCTTCCCAACGATAGGAAAGTAGACCGGCGTTTTTAAGTCTTGTGAGCAAAGGATAAATTGTGCCTTCCACTACCAACATTCTTGCGTTCTTCAACGTTTCAAGTATATCGGAAGTATAGGCTTCCCCATCTTTTAGAATGGAAAGGATGCAAAACTCCAATACTCCTTTTCTCATTTGTGCTTTTGTGTTTTCGATTTTCATTTGGATACATTTTTTTGGACCTAACCGAAGAAAATTTACATTTAGATCGCATCAACATTTTTCTCCAATTATCTGCTCTTGTATGAAAGTAGGAGACATGGAAGTTTCTATTTCCTTTTCTTGTTTGAAAGGTGATGTTTGATTAAAATTTACTATCAATAGCAATGCTAAAGCTGTGGAATATTTTACAATTGTGTCCATTTTTTCGCATATTGTCCTGCAAATATATGGTCAAAAGATAGTAGTGTGTATGACATAGTACTGTATTTAACTTATTTTTAACTAAAGCATTTTCTTAAAACCCTCATAAAAACGGAATTGAGACCGAAAAGCGATTTTTTTATGGGATTTTTTTTGTCGATTTAAATTGACAACCTGATGTTTATAGTTTTTATCAGAAATTAAGAACTATCAAGCAAACAATTTTTTTCTGAAAACACTTTTACTCATAAAAATTTGTTATATTTATGCAATTAATCAATAAAAACCCTCCTATTGAACAATTCTACCCTCTAATTTTAAATCTAATTAGCTATGGCCAGAGCAATGTTTGATTACACCAAAGCTGTGCTCTCAAAAGTCAGTTTTGATGTGAATTTGTTCTGCAAGGAATTGAAGAAGGCGTTGACCAGGTTGCTTCCTTATGAAATAGAGGAGCTGAAACTCTGGATTGATTCGCTCGTCAAGCAGAACCCACAGTTGGACAAATGTTTAATCTATTTAAATCCGTAAAAAAAGGTCGCTTAAAGCAAATTTAAGCGACCTTTTTTAATTTTAAAGTTTCTCTTTTTTTTAAGGTTTCCCATGATCCTTTTTGCCTTGTCGATATCTATCCAGCAACTCCCGCTTAAAATCTTCCTCTGCTTTTCTGAGTCTGATTATTTTCTTGGGGTAAAGCACTTTTTGCAGGGCGGCTAATTTTTCTCGTTTTAGCTTTAAGCGTTCCGTTTCA
>CAZMDY010000127.1:0-5479 GCA_964565295.1 uncultured Aequorivita sp.
TACAAAGATTTTGATGCAGACTATATTGCTTCCGAAACCGAAGCGAGGATTGCGGTTATTGAAAAGGATAACATTGAGCTTTACCGTTTGGGTAAAACACAAAAGAATGTCCCAAAATATATTTCAAGAGCACAATTGACTCCAGAAGTTTTGGCACAGGCCGAAGAGGATGCAAAAGCGGAATTGAAGGCCGAAGGAAAACCAGAGCAGATCTGGGACAGAATCCTTCCCGGAAAAATGGAGCGTTTCATCAGCGACAATACTACGCTTGATCATGAAAAAGCATTGCTTGACCAAAACTTTATCAAAGACGAAAAGAAAAGCGTTGCCGATTACGTTAAATCGTATGGCGATGTTGAGGTTGTTGCCTTTAAAAGAGTTTCTTTGGCATAAACTTTTAGATACATTATTTATCAAAAAGAGGCTGATTGATTTCAGTCTCTTTTTTATTGGGCAATGTCGAAATGGATTATTCTTTGATAATCCTCTTTACTGCCACATTTCCATTTTCAGTATGGATTTTCAGAAAATATATTCCGCTGGAATGGTTTGAAATGTCCACCGTGTGATTTCTTTCTGCCGTTAAAAGTTCGCTTTTCAGCATCTTTCCCGTGCTATCGAAAATCTTGATCGCAACAGCTTCATTTCCATATCTGGAGGTTAACGTAATTTGCCCAGATGTAGGGTTGGGATGGATTGTGAATTCTGGATCATCAAAGCTCGTTGTGGAAAGCATTTGGTTTCCATAAATTGCTTGAGGCCCATTTTCGGAAGTGATCACGAGGGTCAGATCTCCTGTGCCATCATCAGTTATGTCATAATAATACGGGTCTGAGATATTTAGCCATCCAAAGAAACCATTAAGATACTTGCTTTCAAAGGCTGTATTAAGGGAATTGTTGCAACTGCCCAAAGTTATGCTTATTCCAAAGGGAAAGATAAAGCTCGAATTTGAATTGTCGAATTCCACAGGTCCAAAGCCCATGTTACAGACCCCCGTCTCCAAATGCATCTCGGGATCGCTTATCCATAATCCCACATAAGGAACTTCCGAATTTGATGGCGGAAAATTATCTTGACTGTCAATAATCAAATTTTGTAAATACCAAGTGGTATTGAAAATACGTGGGTCTTGGGCAAAGGAGATTGCGCTAAGGTTGAATATAAGTATGTATAATACTGTTTTCATTTTGATTGATTTAATTTTTTTAAGTTAATCTATTGTGCAAGGTATAAAAAATCAAGGTAGGTTTTAATCAGAAGCATAGTTGTTTTTAATTTTAGAAGATTTTTTCAAAGTAAATATATAAATGTGAAAACTCAAAATTGATCAGAAAAACTAGTTTTATGCGTTAGGTACACCGCATCAAATTTTTTCTTTATTTTTGCCCACAGTAAACTGAAATTATGCAATATAAACGGGTACTTTTAAAACTATCGGGAGAGGCGCTGATGGGCGACCAACAATACGGAATAGATCCGGTGCGACTTAAGGCTTATGCCATAGAGATCAAGGCGCTCGTTGACAGAAACGTGCAGGTTGCCATTGTCATTGGAGGTGGAAATATTTTTAGGGGCGTGGCTGGCGCCAGTAGCGGTATGGATCGGGTCCAGGGCGACAATATGGGAATGTTGGCCACCATAATCAACGGCTTGGCATTGCAGAGTGCATTGGAAAACGAAGAGGTTCCAACCCGGTTGCAGACGGCCATAAACATTCATGAGGTTGCAGAACCATTCATCCGCAGAAAGGCGATTCGCCATTTGGAAAAGGGCCGTGTGGTCATTTTTGGAGGCGGAACAGGAAACCCATATTTTACCACCGATTCTGCAGCCGTTTTAAGAGCAATTGAAATTCACGCTGACGTTATTTTGAAAGGAACACGCGTTGATGGCATTTATACCAGCGATCCAGAAAAAGATGAACTCGCCACAAAATTCGATTTTATTTCTTTTGAGGATGTGCTCCAAAAAGGACTAAAAGTGATGGACACAACAGCGTTCACCTTAAGCCAAGAAAATGAACTGCCCATCATAGTTTTCGATATGAACACTAAAGGAAATCTATTGAAAGTAGTCTGTGGAGAAAAAATTGGAACAAAAGTGAATTTATAAAATTTGCTCTAATTTCATTAATTTTGCTTTCGTAAACCGCTTGTTCATTAATTGGTTTTGGACTAGGGAAAATAAAAATTCAAGTCCTTAATTTTGAAATGACTTGTTGCCAACTAAATAATTAACAAATAAATTCGCACGATTATCGAGCGAAGTCGAGATATGGAAGAGGAAATAGATTTTATTATTGAGGGAACCCGGGAGGCTATGGCAAATGCGCTGAAGCATCTGGAAAAACAACTATTGAACATTCGTGCCGGAAAAGCATCTCCAGCAATGGTGGCCGGCGTTATGGTCGATTATTACGGCAGCCAAACTCCTTTGGGCCAAGTGGCCAATGTCAGTACTCCGGACGGAATGACCATTTCCATACAGCCTTGGGAAAAAGCAATGATTTCCGAAATTGAACGCGGAATCCATCTTGCCAATCTTGGCTTCAACCCCATGAACAATGGCGAAAGTGTAATTATCAATGTTCCCCCATTGACTGAAGAACGCAGAAAGGATTTGGCAAAACAGGCAAAGTCAGCGGGCGAGGAAGCAAAAATAGGGGTTCGAAACGACCGAAAAAATGCAAACAACGATCTTAAAAACTTAGAAATATCTGAAGATTTGAAGAAAAGTTTAGAAGAAGACATTCAAGAATTGACAGATCAGCATATAAAAAAGATCGATGAAATCTTGTTGAAAAAAGAAAAAGAAATTATGACGGTCTAACCAATTGGTTAAACTATTGCAATAAAGCGGCTATAAGAGCCGCTTTATTTTTACATTTGAAATTGTCCCAAGTCTGTTCTATGCAAAAAATCATCCTTTTTGTTTTCTTGGTTTGTGGTTGTCTTTTGTCTGCACAAGAACCGGCGATACAAACTCAAAAGGATTCAATTTCTGATATTGGAGAAGCAAAAGAACATCCGCTATCCAATGGATACTACCCCATCGGGTTTTTCGATATAGACCTTAAAACCCTCATCAAATACAATAACTACGAAGGGGTTCGATTGGGGATCGGGGGTCTTACAAATGATAGACTTTTCGAGAATTATAGGTTGGGGGGATACGGAGCATACGGATTCATTGACAAGGAACTAAAGTACGGCTTTAGTGCAGGCGTTCGGGTAAACAAAGAGAAAAAAACGTGGATTAATATCTATTATGCAAAAGACATTCGTGAAATAGGAACTTTTGAGTTTTTGACCGATGCCCGGGTCTACTCCCTTTTTGAACCACGGTTGGTCAATATCATACAATTCTACAAATATCGAAATTGGGACGCCAATATTACCACCGAGCTGACACCAAAATTTCTGTCGGAATTTCGGGTTTCGCACAGTCAAGTAGCAAATATTGAAAACTATTTTTTTAACAGTGGAGATCAGTGGCTCAAAAACTACAAACTCTCAGAAGCTTCTTTTTCATTTAGATACAGTCCTAAAACCAATTTTTTCACCAATGAGGATGGTACGAAAGAATACTTTGACGGTTTTCCAAAAATCAGTGGCCAAGTTACTCAGGGATTCAAGGGAATTGCGGAAGGAGATTTTAATTATACCAAATTAGGACTTAAACTCGATTACTACATAAAACGCACAGACCTTTCGTCCACCAATATAATCCTAGAGGGATTGCTAGCCACAGGGAATGTTCCGCTCACACATTTATTTCATTCGTATCCAAACCAACCCAATAAAATAAAATGGACCGGCCGATTTTCGGTAGCGGGAGTCCAGAGTTTCGAGACTATGTATTTTGGTGAGTTCTATTCAGATAAAATGGCTATGGTACAAATAAAACATAGCCTTCGCCGCTTTAAGCTAACTGAAAAGTGGAAGCCTGAACTGACTCTTATTACGCGCCATGCTCTGGGAGATATTAGCAATAGGAACAGACATTTTGGAATTCCATTTAAAGCTATGAACCATCTTTACAATGAATCAGGACTAGAGCTCAATAAAATCATCTTTGGATTTGGATTAAGTTTTGCCTACAGGTATGGTTATTATAATTTGCCAAAATTTGAAGAAAACATGTCGTTCAAATTTACCTTCAATCTGGAAATATAGCACTGAAAAATAATTCCACAATCTTTTTGGCTACGCCTTTTCCTGTTTAAATAGGTTTAAAACTGGCCGATCCTACATAGGTAATTTATACCTTTGGGGATTTTAAAATTAGTGCTTTGAATAAACTTTTCAGTATCGGGTTTTGGAGTGCCGTGGCCCGTTTTATTTTGCGCAATCGCACAGGAATCCTGATTGCAATTGCCACAATGACAGTGCTTCTCGCCCTTCAGTGGAAAAACATGCGTTTTACGTATACAGAAGCAAATCTTCTTCCCGAAGATCACGCCATTAATCTGGAATATAACGCATTTTTAGATCTTTTTGGTGAAGAGGGAAACATTATTGTGATAGGGATAAAAGATTCCACGATTTTCACGCCAACTAATTTCGATGCTTGGAACCGACTTACTGTCGATATTGAAAAATTTGATGAGGTGGAGTTCGCTCTTTCCGCAGGAAATCTTCAGAAACTTCAAAAAAAGGCAGATACTACACACTTTGAATTGGTGCCGCTTCTTAAAGATTCCATTTTAACCGATGCCATTCTTTCCAATTATAAAACTGAATTGTTGGAAAATCTCCCTTTTTATGAAGGACTCATCTATAGCCCCGACAAAAAGTCTATCCGTTCAGTGATTGCAGTCAAAAAAGATATTATAAACACTTCGGAACGAAAAGATTTTGTGATTGATGATCTGATTCCCTTGATTGAGGAATTTGAAAATGAAACTGGCCTTCATGTACGCACTTCAGGAATGCCGTACATCCGAACATTAAATTCTCAGAGTATTATCGATGAAATCGGACTTTTTGTTGGCGGAGCATTGTTGGTCACGTCCATTATATTCTTCTTCTTTTTCCGTTCTTGGAGGGCTACTTTTATTTCAATGTTTACTGTCCTCATTGCAGTAATGTGGACTTTTGGCTTTCTTGGACTTTTCCAATACGAAATAACCGTGCTCACTGCTTTGATCCCGCCCTTGATCATTGTAATCGGTATTCCCAATTGTATTTTTCTTATCAATAAATACCAACATGAAATACAATTGCACGGCAATCAGGCAAAATCACTGCAGCGTGTAATAGCCAAGGTGGGAAATGCAACGATGATGACCAATTTAACCACCGCCTGTGGTTTTGCTACCTTCATTTTGATTAGAAGCGACCTTTTACGTGAATTTGGAACAATTGCGGCTATCAGTATCGTTGCACTTTTTTTGCTGTGCCTGTTCATTATTCCAATTGTTTACAGTTATATGGCAATTCCAAAATACAGGCATCTTAAACACCTAAACAAAAGG
>CAZMDY010000128.1:0-5464 GCA_964565295.1 uncultured Aequorivita sp.
ACCGGTTGTAATTATAGCGCACAGTTGTCTTGAATTTGTTTCCCAGATATTGGAATCCTGTTTTGAAATCTTTTTCATTGAAACGGGAATTTGTGACTCGATAATCTTCTCCTGTTTTATAATCGGCAAAAGAGGAATAGGAACCTCGTGCAAGAAACCTCAGTTTTTCTCCAGAAGTTTTTATTCCCAAATTTGTTGATGTACCCAAGGTGTTCGAGAAATAAGCGCTGCTGATATCGCCGTGGGTTTCTCCGGCTTGCGCAAATCTCTCGGGATTTAAATAGAGAACTCCTCCCAAAGCATCACTTCCATAAAGAAGGGAGGCCGGTCCTTTTATGACCTCTACACTTTTTATTCCCGATTCGTTTATTCCAAGTCCGTGCTCGTCGCCAAACTGCTGGTTTTCCAATCGAACACCTTGGGTATATGTAAGCACACGGTTGGAACTCAACCCTCTAATCACCGGCTTTCCAATCCCTTGTCCGGTACTGATCACGTCCACTCCCGCAATGTTATTTAATCCGTCTGCCAAAGTCACGGATCCAGTGGAACTCAGTTCCGAGATTGAGATGCGTTCCACTTTCATCACATTTTCACTTTGAAGTTTGTGAAAAGGCGTGGAAATGATCACTTCCTCCATTTCTACCGCACTTTCGGTGAGTTGTATATTTTCACTGAATGTTGTGTTGTCTGAAAAGTTTATTTTTTTTGATACTGTACTATAGCCGAGAGACGAGAAAATTACGGTGTAATTTCCCGAGGGAATGTCATTTATAATAAAATCCGGATCGGCGAAACTTCCTTTTTCGAGTTGGGGAATATAGACCATTCCCGAAATAGGAAGATTTTTAGTTGAGATCAACGTACCTGTCAATGTATTTTGGGCGCTTGATGTAAACCCTGAGCAGGCCAACATAAGCAGTATGAAATTATACTTCATGTTTTCTTGAATTAAAGGTGAATGTAATTAAAAAATAAAGCTGTAAATCAAGAAAATAGAGGGGGACCTCTTAAGTAGAAAAGGTGAATGCCAGCAAAGATTTCCGACCGTTGATAGCATTTAGCAAGTTCTAATTGCTCGGTTGGGGCAACAAATTCTGGAAATTGGAAGGGTTTAAAGTCAAAGCTTTGAAAGTGGAAATCACAGATTGAGCAATCAAACTGTTTTTTATGGAAATGTGTGGTAATATCATTGCATTCTTGGTGCTCATGAATGTCAAAAGCGTGAGCCGATTGAATGGCGATAGGGAAAAGGAGTGCGAACGAAAATATCGTTGCAATAATAATCATTATGGATTTATGCTTCACCACTATTGTTTCCTAAATAAAAACCCCAATCCCATTGAGCGGAGCATCTTTTTTTCAAACCACCAAAAAAATTCAAATTGACCAAAAACCCATCCAAAAAATACTAAGAGCACTTGATAAATCGGCAAGATTATCAATAGGCGAAATGGCCAATAAATATACCAGCCCATTTCTCTGGTGACCTCAAAAAAATCAGTGAGCGGGGCGGCTAATTTGGCCGATGAGCTTCCTGTGATTGCAAATACTAATAAAACTACAAAAAATTGTCCGTTGGAGGCTATGTTCCAACGCTCTTTAAGTTTTTTCAATTTCTTCCTCCAGTTAGATGTTGATTGTATTTTTTCTGAAAATATTCAAAATAATTATAAAGTATATAGTTTACTTCGTAACCATAATCCACTGATGGATCATACTCGATCCTTTCTGTGTACAGGTTTGGTGAAAACCGAGCTCGTTGCAGAACACGGTTGTTATATTCCAAAACGAAAAAGCGGTTTTTTGTCTCCAAAAATGATTGTTCGTAATGCCCCTGTGGAGGTTGGCCATGCAACCAAGAGTTGAACCCTGGCTCAATGATTATGATCTCATACTCTAAACTGTCGTTGGCAATTCGGACCACATCATTTTCGACCGTAGTACCTTTGTGGGCTTTCATTCCGGCATTGCCCGATCCACAACCATAAATGGAAACCAAAAGGATTAAAAACAATAACGTGGTTCTCATTCCGGAATGTTTTTGCAAAGTTAACAAAACTTAATGAAAGAGTTTTTGGATTTAACCTTCCTAAAAATCATTGGTCGGTTTGAATAGTGCGGACCAAATTGACGGATTGACGGTTTGTTATCGTCTTTTCGATAGTTCTATGATTTGCTCGGCCAATTCCGTTCCGATCCGGTCCTGTGCATCCAAGGTTGCGGCGCCAATGTGTGGGCTAAGGGATATGGCATCATGCATCAAAACTTTAATGGAAGGTGAAGGTTCTCCTTCAAAAACATCCAAGGCGGCGAAACCAATTTTTCCGGTTTCCAAATTTTCAAGAAGTGCCGTTTCATCCAAAACTCCACCTCGGGAAGCGTTTACAATACCAATACCATCTTTCATTTTGGACATTTCTTCCCTGCCGATCAACGGTTTCGATTGGGCTGGAATATGAAGACTGATGAAGTCGCTTTGTTTGAAAAGTGTTTCCATGGGTTCCATTTTTATCTCAAACGTTAGGCGCTGTCCATCATAAAACTTTAGTTCTATTTCCTTTGTAACCAAATTGCGGCCGCTCGCAATGACCTTCATCCCACAGCCCAAGGCTATTTTGGCAACTTCTTGTCCAATTTTTCCAAATCCGACAATTCCAAGGGTCTTTCCCCGAAGTTCTTTCCCCGCGGCATATCTTTTTTTAAGATCGGCAAATCTTGATTCACCTTCCAATGGCATATTTCGGTTGGAATCATAAAGAAAACGAACCCCACCGAACAGATGTGCAAATACCAGCTCGGCCACTGAACTGGAGGATGCGGCAGGGGTATTGATCACTTCAATTCCTTTTGATCTTGCGTATTCAACATCAATATTGTCCATTCCCACACCACCTCTACCTATAATTTTTAGGGAAGGACAATTGTCGATCAGATCTTTGCGCACTTTCGTTGCACTTCGCACCAAAAGAACGTCCACCTGATGTTTGTTGATGTATTCCTGAAGCTGTTCCTGGGCAACGTGTATCTTCATAACCTCAAAACCGGCTTTTTCCAAAGCTTCGGAGCCACTTTCTGAAATTCCATCGTTCGCTAATATTTTCATTTATATAATTTTATAGTTGCGATATGAGTTATTATGCTTTTCGTTCCAATTCCTGCATCACGTCAACCAAAACCTGTACACTTTCCAATGACAGGGCGTTGTACATAGAAGCACGGTATCCGCCAACACTTCGGTGTCCGTTCAGGCCGTTGATGCCGGCCGCTTTTACTTGGGAGTCAAAATCTTCCTTTAACTGCTCAATTTTAAGGTTGAAAGTGGCATTCATTGTTGAGCGGTCTTCTTTTTTAGTTACAAATCCTTCAAACAATGGGTTTCTATCTATTTCACTATAAAGAAGTTTTGCTTTTTGATTGTTAATTTTTTCAATTTCCTGAATCCCTCCCAGTTCCTTCAGCCATTTCAAAGTTAGCATTGAAACATACACAGGGAAAACCGCAGGCGTGTTGAACATACTTTCCTTTTCGATATGGACCTTGTAATTCAACATAGAAGGAATGGAACGCGAAACTTTACCTAGGATATCTTCTTTTATAACGATCAATGTTGTTCCGGCAGGTCCCATGTTTTTCTGCGCTCCGGCATAGATCAAACTGAATTTTGAAAAATCCAATTGGCGCGAGAAGATATCGCTGCTCATATCGCAGACCAATGGAACTTCGGTCTCTGGAAATGTATGTATTTGGGTTCCGTAAATGGTATTGTTGCTGGTGCAATGAAAATAATCCACATCCTGAGGGATGGAATAGTTTTTTGGAATAAACTTAAATTTATCGTTTTTTGAAGATGCTACTTCCACGACTTCGCCTAAAAATTTTGCTTCTTTGATGGCATTGTTACTCCAGGTTCCTGTGTTAAGATAGGCGGCTTTTTTCTCCAATAGATTATAGGCGACCATCAAAAACTGCATACTTGCACCGCCTTGCAGAAAAAGTGCTTTATATCCTTTGTTTTGGAGGCCAAGATGATTCAATGCCAAATTGCGCGCAGTGTCCATTACCTCAACAAAATCTTTGCTGCGGTGGGAAATTTCAAGCAGGGAAAGATTTAGGTCATTGAAATTTAGAACCGCGTCAGAAGCTTGTTTGAAAACCGATTGTGGCAGGATGCAAGGTCCTGCACTAAAATTGTGTTTTTTCATAATTGAAGAATTAGAACTATGCAAAGTTGAAAAATATATACTGAAAAAAGGATTGAATCCGCTTTTTTAATTGGATAATTCCAATAGAAATTTGACTGTGTCCACACCATCTGCATAATCCAATAATTCTGGACTTTGGGTCTTTCCAAAAGCAAGTCCGTTACACAGGCCATTCTTGGAAACAATACACTGGATCTTATCTTGACTATTCTTTAGAATGTGCTCCAATTCTAACAAAGAATCGTAGCGTTCATAAAAAACCACCGCAATGGGCGAAGAGAAGTTGGGGTCTTCCTTTAGCAACAAGAATCCATTGTCCAAAAGCGGTAGTTCATCCATCAAATAAACCGCTTTATTATAGTCATAATTGTTAATGTATTTGTGGTTGTTGATAATGGAGTTCCATCGGTACATTCCTTTAAAGAAATTCTCAAAATCGTAAGTTTTAGGAATATATAACTTTGAAACATTGCGACAGCCCAAGCCGAAGTACCTGAAAATATCATCGGCCAACAGTTGTAGTTCTTCTTCAGATTCATCTCCAGTAAGAACGGCCACAGAATTTCTGTTCTTTCGTATAATATTCGGATATTTTCCAAAGTAATAGTCAAAATAGCGGGAGGTGTTATTGCTGCCCGTTGCAATTACAGCGTCAAAACCGGGGAGGTTTCCTTCGGTAAAAGTGATCCGGTCTTTAAATCCTTCTTCCAAAGAAATTAGTTTGTCCGCCAAAAATGGGATCAGGACGTTGTCATTGGATGCCAGTTTTGCCACAACCCGGTTTCCAGTGATCAAAACAGAAATAAAATCATGAAAACCGACCAACGGAACATTTCCGGCCATAATTATAGCAATGGTTTTTATTTGTTCAGGTCCGGGATTAGGGAAATTGTACTTTGATATCCAGAATTCTAAGTTTTCTTTTGAAAGCGCTTCCGCCCATTCTTGGAGGGCAAATTGAATGTTTTCAAGAGTAAACCATCCGTTTTTCGCCTTAGTCTTATTGAAAATCTGTTCAATATTATTATCAATACTCTGCAAGCCACTGTTTTTGTGTAACTTACCTATGTAATTGCCCAATCCGGCCAAAGCATCTATTCTGCGTTTTAATTCCATGTTATTGTTTGGAGTTGCCCTTGTTTGGGCTTAAATTTGCACAAAGTTAGAAAAAGTAAAGCTATGGCAATTATTATAACAGATGAATGTATCAACTGTGGTGCCTGTGAGCCTGAATGTCCGAACAATGCAATTTATGAAGG
>CAZMDY010000129.1:0-5440 GCA_964565295.1 uncultured Aequorivita sp.
AAATCCTTACCAAATCAGTTTTTATAATTTGGAAGGCGAAAGCTATTCGAACAGTTTCCAGACTGAGTTCAACTACAACGTGTTTGAACGGTTTGACTTACGAATGGCGTATAAATATTACGATGTGGAAACGACCTATACATCTGGAAAAAAGCAGAATCCACTCATACCTAACCATCGTTTTTTTGCAAATGCATCCTATGAGACCCTTGCTGGGTCAAAAGGTGGAAATTGGAGATTTGACGCTACATTCAACTATTTGGGGAAACAACGTTTTGCTACTTCGGAGAGTTATTTGAGCACCATCGGACTAACAGAATTTTCGCCGAGTATTTCAACTGTAAATGCACAGATGACAAAAGTGTTTTCGTCTAAATTTGAAATATATTTGGGGGGTGAAAATATAACCGATGTCAAACAAAACAACCCGATTGTGGGCAGCGACGATCCTTTCGGTTCAAATTTTGATACTACCTATGTTTATGGTCCAATTTATGGAAGTATGTATTACGCTGGCTTACGATTTAGAGTGAATTGATTGTTGCAAGTTGGTCGTAAATTATACTCGACATAGGCCATTAGATTGATTAATGAAAAATTTTAAAGCGAATAATAGACAATTCTAAAACTTTGAATAGACGGAATTAGCTGTATTCCTTCTTCCGAAGAAATAATAACTTAAACAATATGAAAAAGATAATCTTGATAATTTCGGTTATATTCATGGGCTCCATGGGTTTTGCACAAAACAAAAATGAACGAGCCTCTATTATTGTCGATGGGGTTTGTGGAATGTGCAAGGAACGCATAGAAAAAGCTTCTATACGTACAAAAGGCGTTAAATCTGCCACTTGGAATGTAGATACACACGAGTTGAAGCTGATTTTTAACGCTCAAAGGACGAATTTGGACAAAATACACCAAAGCATTGCGGAAAGCGGGCACGATACTGAAAAAGTAAAGGCTGCGGACCATATCTATAATAAAATAGATGCGTGCTGTAAGTATCGCGATCCCAAAGTGGTGGAAGACCACAAAGACGGCGGACATTAAATTTTGCACATATTTTATAATTTCCTTAATATCAATACATTTCCATAACCGGTAATTTTAAATAAAAAATTATTTATTATGAGAAATGAAAAACTGATCCATGCCCTCGGAAATTGCATCAATCATTGTAACCATTGTGCCGACGCATGTTTGGAGGAAACACATGTAAACAAAATGGTCCAGTGTATTAGAACGGATCGGGTTTGTGCAGAAGTCTGCAGTGCCTTAAACCAAATTCTTGCTACCAAGTTCGATGATGTAGATGATTTGGTTCGATACTGTATAAAAATTTGCCTTATTTGTGCTGAAGAATGTGAGAAACACGACATGGAGCATTGTCAACGTTGTGCAGCAGCCTGCAGAAACTGTATTGCCGAGTGTGAGCAATATTTAACACAAAAAGCGAGTTAAATATTCGTGAATATGAGAATCATTTTGGAGATTTGCTTATTACTTTTGTTTGTATAATTCTAAAAACATAAATATATGTCATCGGAAAAGCAAAACAAAAAATCGCAACCTTCAAAATCCACGGAAGGTAAAAAACAGGATTCCAAAAAAACCAACAATACTACTTCAAAGAAGAAATAGTTCTGTAAAGGTTTTTTAATCCTAAGACGGGAAACCATCCAGATTATTTAATTTGGATGGTTTCTTATTTTATGCCAAAAAAAGGGACTTCAACTACTTAAAAATTCTAGGATTAATTTTATGGGTTTGATTATTTTTACGGCCTAATTTCAAAATAAAATAATGAAACAAATATTAGGAATAGGTTCGCGGATAGACCATCCACAATTCGGAAAAGGCGTAGTTACAAATGTAACTTCCAAATTGTATTGGGTCACTTTTATTGAAAATGGCTTGGAAACAATTCCTGTGGAAGATGAATTTGAAGTTATTGAGGCTGCCGAGGATGAGGTGGATTCCGTAAGTTTCTATGATGTGGAAAAGAGTCTTCGAGAGATTCTCAGAAAGTGGAATGGCATCAGTGAGGTCGTTCCCATTGCCGAAAAATGGAAAGGCGGCACGATGATCTTAAACCCTGGCGATGCTAATTTGTCCTCAAAGGAAATTCCGATCGATACATTTTTCCACAAGATTGTAATGTTGAGGGACCGCTTAAGAGTGATGGAACAAAAAATAAATGCGAGCAAGGATTTGGGTGAACAGGAAAAAATTGACTTACAACAATATATTACCCGTTGCTATGGCAGCCTTACTACTTTTAATGTGCTTTTTAAAAACAATTCACAACAGTTTAAAGGAGAATCTTCGTCAAAAAAATAGTCAGTTCTTCAATAAAACAACCGGGAATGTTCTAAAGAAAATTGTCCTGTGATTGTTTTCGATCACCGATGTTTTTGGCAATAATCCTTGCGTGGATTCTTGAATTTTCTATGAACCATTTATGCGTTTCCATTCCGCCGCAAATCACTCCAGCTAAATACAATCCAGGAACATTCGTTTCCATGGTCTTTGGATTATAGTTGGGAATTTTCTTTTCATCAGGTGAAAGTGTAACGCCCATCTCTTCAAGAAACCTAAAATTGGGGCGATATCCAGCGAGGGAAAGAACAAAGTCATTTTCTAAAACACGACTTCCGCTTGGTCCACTAATGGTTACTTCTGATTCGGTTATTTCTTCAACTTTTGAATTGAAGAATGCTTTTATGCTCCCTTCCCTGATCCGGTTTTCGATATCGGGCCTTACCCAATATTTTACCCGCTCTCCAATATTTGCGCCGCGCACTACCATAGAAACATCGCCGCCTTTTCGCCATATTTCGAGGGCGGCATCCACGGCAGAATTGCTGGCGCCCACAACGATGGTTTTTTGCATCACAAATGGATGTGCTTCTTTATAATAGTGCATTACTTTTGGGAGTTTTTCGCCCTGAACACCCAATTTGTTCGGAATGTCATAAAACCCTGTGCTCACTATTACATTTTTGGCGCGGTATGTTTGTTTGTTGGAGTGAATATTAAAATGTTCATTTGTTTTTTGAACGGAAACAACCCGCTCATATAATTTTATCCGAAGTTTATTCGAGGAAGCTACCCGTCTATAGTATTCCAACGCTTCGTTGCGGTTTGGCTTTGGATTGGTGCTTATGAACGGAATGCCATTTATTTCCAATTTTTCCGACGTGGAAAAAAAGGTCATGTTCAAGGGATAATTATATAAGGAATTTGTAAGGGTCCCTTTCTCAATTACGATATATCGCAATTCTTTTTTTTTGCATTCCAAGGCACAAGCAATCCCAATTGGGCCTGCTCCAATGATCAAGACATCATAGTGGTGTTTGGGGGAAATTGTCGCGGATATTGCAGGCTTTGACATACTTGAAATGCTACTTGACCAAGGTTTTTAGATCGAAAATGGTTTGGATAGGGTTGGAGGCACTGAAAACAAAGCTGCCCGCCACCAAAACATCTGCGCCGGCATCTACCAGCTGTTGTGCGTTTTTGTCCGTAACGCCCCCATCAATTTCAATCTTTGTTTCAGCGCCACTGGCTTCAATTATCTTTTTGAGTTGTTCCACTTTTTTATAAGTGTTCTCAATAAAACTTTGTCCCCCAAAACCAGGATTTACGCTCATTAGGCAAATAAGGTCAATTTCATGGATTGTATCACCAAGTAGGGAGACATTGGTGTGTGGGTTTATCGCAACTCCTGCCTGCATTCCTTCTTGTTTGATGGCTTGCAAGGAACGATGGAGATGCGTACAGGCCTCATAATGGACCGTAAGGATATTGGCGCCCAGTTCAGCGAAGGTTCTTATATAGCGATCGGGGTCCACGATCATCAGATGGACGTCCAAGGGTTTTTTCGCATGGGAAGCAATACTTTTGATAACGGGCATTCCAAAGGATATGTTTGGAACGAAAAGACCGTCCATCACATCAAGATGGAACCAATCCGCATCACTTTTGTTTATCATTTCGATTTCGCGTTGGAGGTTTGCGAAATCTGCGGCGAGAATGGATGGGGCGATGATCGTTTGGCTCATTTTAATATTTTTCACAAAGGTAAGGATTACTTGAGGAGTTTAAAATTTGAAAAGTGTAGGGTTTAAAAGAAAAAACCTCCAGTATATATTGGAGGTTTTTTGTTGAGGTTATCCCAGATAAGTCATCAGGATTTTGCTTCTCGAAGTGTGTTTTAGCCGTCGGATAGCTTTTTCTTTTATTTGTCTGACCCGTTCGCGAGTCAGATCGAACGTTTCGCCAATTTCTTCCAAGGTCATTGGATTTTGGTCGCCAAGTCCAAAATAAAGACGGATCACATCCGCTTCTCTGGGTGTCAATGTTTCCAAGGCACGTTCAATTTCCGTTCTAAGGGATTCGTGGAGCAGCTGTCGATCTGGATTGGGAGATTCCCCACTTCGCAAAACATCGTAAAGGTTGCTGTCCTCGCCTTCTATAAGCGGAGCATCCATAGAAACATGGCGGCCGGAATTTTTCATGGATTCCTTGACATCGTTGATGGTCATGTCCAGTTCCTTGGCTATTTCCTCAGCAGAAGGCGGGCGTTCATTGGCCTGTTCCAGGTAGGCGTACATTTTGTTTATTTTGTTGATGCTTCCAATTTTGTTGAGGGGCAAGCGAACAATTCGTGATTGTTCTGCCAATGCTTGCAAAATGGACTGGCGTATCCACCACACGGCATAGGAAATAAACTTGAACCCACGGGTTTCGTCAAATCGTTGAGCTGCCTTGATCAGTCCCAAGTTTCCTTCGTTGATAAGATCGGGGAGGGTAAGCCCTTGGTTTTGGTATTGCTTGGCCACAGAAACGACAAAACGGAGGTTGGCTTTCGTAAGTTTTTCAAGTGCGCGTTGGTCGCCCGCCTTTATACGCTGCGCCAGTTCTACCTCTTCGTCTGCGGTAATTAAGTCAACTTTCCCGATTTCCTGAAGGTACTTGTCCAGTGAAGCGGTTTCTCGGTTGGTAACCTGTTTTGTAATTTTGAGTTGTCTCATGTAAGGTTTGTCCTGAAGATTAAAATTTAACTTGTGTAGTAGGTTATACGTAAGAAAGGGAAAAAAGGTTACAAAACCTTTTCAATATTTTTTTAGATTGAGATTGGTATTGCAATTCGGATTCCAAATCCAAGCATGTTCCTTTAACACTGATTGCACATTCCTTGTGCTTTTGTTTCAGAAACGTTTCGAAAACCCGAAACACTCTGCATAGATTCCGCTATAAACCCTTAAATTAACAGTTTTTAAAGGAGTCAAATTTATACGATTTATTAAAAAATAACTATCTTTACGGAAGTGATTTTTCCTTTCCTTCTGGCCACTTTAAAAGATTGCCAACTTTTTCAAAAAACTTGCCAACTTTCCCAAAATATAAGGGCAACTTTTATAGCAAAGTTGTG
>CAZMDY010000130.1:0-5396 GCA_964565295.1 uncultured Aequorivita sp.
TTCTATAAAAAGAGGGGACTTTAGTCCCCTCAGATAGTATTCGTATCAAATTCGGGGCAAATATACAATTAATTTTTAAATCTATAAAAATCTATTGAAACGTTTTATTTTGTACCTTAACCACTTAAAGACAACCCACTTATTATGAAACGAATTTTAGTTCCAACCGATTTTTCTGTCCAGGCAGAGAACGCATTGAAAATAGCCGTGCAGATTGCCAAGAGATATGGCAGCGAAATTTTTGTGATCCATTCCATGGAACTGCCGATGCATTTGGCCACCTCGGGCGGAAACAACAATGATTTGCCAGAGGCACTTTTCTTTATGAAACTTGTTGAAAAAAACTATGGTGAATTACGTGAAAAGAAATATCTGGACGGTATTCCTCTAAACGAAACCATTGGTAGGGGCGAGCTTTATGACGACATTTCGGAGGTATGCAAAAAACATGATATCAGCCTTATAGTTATGGGCTCCAGTGGCGCAAGTGGGTTTAAGGAAATGTTTGTGGGCAGCAATACCGAAAAGGTAGTGCGCACTTCGGAGATTCCAGTTTTGGTCATAAAGAACAATCTATCGGAGGAGTTTCAAATAAGAGACTTTGTTTTTGCCTCTGATTTTACAAGAGAAAGCCATAAAGCCTTCAGTGAGGCAAGGGATTTTGCTAATAAAATAGACGCAAAAATGCACCTACTGATGGTTAACACGCCGGCAAATTTCAAAACATCAGCGCAAGGATATTCATTTATGGAGGAGTTCGTTACCGATATGGAAATCGAAAACTACACATTAAATATATACAATGACACCTCAGTGGAAAAAGGGATCCTGAATTTTGCAACCCACATCAACGCCCAACTTATCGGGATGGGCACGCATGGGCGAAAGGGAATTTCGCATTTCTTCAATGGCAGCATCAGCGAGGATTTGGTAAACCACGCCAATATGCCAATCATCACTTTTAAGATTTAGGGTTTTTTAAGTAGAATTCCGAGCTAAAGTATCGAGTTTACAAAGTCGCTTGTGGCTCTATCCCTATCCTTTTTTCAGGATCGTGAAAAAGAACATTGACCAGAAAATCAATTGACCTCCATCTTCAAGAGATCCAATTATATAGATTTCAGGAATCCGGCAAAACCTATTTCTGCATATTTTTGGCCGCGATGCTCAAGGTGGCATGAGGGACCAATTTTAACCTCTCTTTGTTGATCAGCTTTCCGGTTACCCGACAAATTCCGTAGGTTTTGTTTTCGATTCGCACCAAAGCGTTCTTGAGATCCCTAATGAATTTTTCCTGCCGGATGGCCAACTGGGAATTTGCTTCTTTGCTCATCACCTCACTTCCTTCATCAAACGCCTTAAACGTTGGCGAAGTATCATCGGTGCCATTATTACTGTCGTTCTTATATGAACTTTTAATGAGCTCCAGTTGTTCAGTGGCTTTTTTAATCTTTTCGTTGATCAAGGCTCTGAATTCCTCCAACTCGGCATCTGAATATCTGCTTTTCTCTGTTTCTGTCATGATCTAATGTTTTTTAATACTTATTCGTGTTTCTATTCCGTCAAATACAATTTCCACACCTTCTTCTATTTCTGATTGAAATTGCAGTTTTTCGGTCAATGTTTCTTCTTTTATGTAATTAAGATTCTGGTCAATGGCCCTTTTTAATCCTTCTTCTTCTTTTAGGGTTATTTCAATACGGTCGGTTATCTCAAAACCGCTTTCCTTTCGCAAGTTTTGTATCCTGTTTACCAATTCTCTCGCTATGCCTTCGTTTTGCAAATCGGGAGTAATGGTTACATCCAAAGCAACGGTTACTCCATTGGCATTGGCAACCAACCAGCCTTCAATGTCTTGAGAGCTTATGATAACATCCGCCAGTGCCAAAATAGTGCTTTTTTCATTAATATATATAGATATTTCTCCCTCTTTTTCCAAGGCAGCAATTTCCTCTTGGCCAAAGGCAGAAATAGCCCCAGCAACCGCCTTCATTTCCTTTCCAAAACGAGGCCCCAAAACCTTAAAATCGGGTTTGATCTGTTTGACTAATAGGCTGCTTCCCTCGTCGATAAGTTCAATTTCCTTGACGTTTACTTCGCTTTTTATCAAATCGGAAACGGCGAGGATTTCATTTCGTTCCTTTTCATCTTGAACGGGGATCATTATTTTTTGAAGTGGCTGGCGCACCTTTATTTTTTCCTTTTGTCGCAAGGAAAGCACCAATGACGATATGGTTTGCGCTTTTTGCATTTTGTGCTCCAGTTTCTTATCAATGAACGCATCGTTTGCTTTTGGAAAATCGGTCAAATGTACCGAATCCCTTTTATCTTTGGAGGAACCTTGGGTTATGTCTTTGTAAAGCCTGTCCATAAAGAACGGCGCAATGGGGGCTCCAAGTTTTGCAATGGTTTCCAAACAAGTGTAAAGTGTTTGGTATGCCGAAACTTTATCCTCACCATAACTTCCTTTCCAATATCTTCTTCTGCTCAATCGAACAAACCAATTGCTCAGGTTTTCCTGAACAAATTCCGAAATGGCCCGTGCTGCCTTTGTCGGTTCATATTCGGCATAAAAACCATCAACTTTCTGAATAAGGGAATGTAGTTCCGAAAATATCCAACGATCTATCTCTGGCCGTTTTTCTAGAGGAATATCTTGCTCAAGATACTCAAATTTATCGAGATTGGCATAGAGACTGAAAAAACTATAGGTATTATATAAAGTGCCAAAAAACTTATTGCGCACTTCTGAAATTCCTTCCTCATCGAATTTAAGGTTGTCCCACGGATTGGCATTGCTGATCATATACCATCGTGTGGCATCGGGTCCATAAGTTTTTAAGATTTCAAATGGATCGACGGCATTGCCCAAACGTTTGCTCATCTTTTGTCCGTTTTTGTCCAGAACAAGGCCATTGGATACTACATTTTTGTAGGCAACATCGTCAAAAACCATTGTGGCTATGGCGTGTAAGGTATAGAACCAACCACGGGTCTGATCCACTCCTTCAGCAATGAAATCGGCCTTGCGCCAAGTTTTCTCCACTTTTTCCTTGTTCTCAAAAGGGTAGTGCCATTGTGCATAGGGCATGCTTCCACTATCGAACCAAACATCGATCAGGTCGGCTTCGCGCTTCATCGGTTTGCCGCTGTCCGAAACTAGAATTATTTCATCGACAATATTTTTGTGCAGATCAATTTGATGGTAGTTTTCATCGGAAAAATCGCCAGTTCTAAACCCTTTAAAGATATTTTTCTCAATAAACCCAGCCTCTACGGATTTATCCATCTCGGTTACCAATTCCTGGATCGAGCCTATGATTTTTGCCTCTTTCCCATTTTCAGTTCTCCAGATAGGCAACGGAATTCCCCAATAGCGGGATCGGGAAAGATTCCAGTCATTAGCATTGGCGAGCCAATTTCCAAAACGCCCTTCCCCTGTTGCTTTGGGCTTCCAATTTATTTCTTTGTTTAGATCAAACATCCGGTCTTTAAAATCGGTGACTTTTATAAACCACGAATCGAGCGGATAATAGAGGATTGGTTTATCTGTACGCCAACAGTTTGGGTAGCTGTGGACATATTTTTCGACTTTGAACGCTTTGTTCTCTTTTTTCAGTTTGATTGCAATTTCGACATCGACCGATTTATCGGGGACTTCAGAATCGTCGTAATATTCATTTTTTACGTATTTACCTGCTAGCTCTTGCATTTCGGGGCGAAATTTTCCTTGAAGATCGACCAAGGGCACTAAGTTTCCATTGGAATCTTTTACCAGCATCGGTGGAACTTCCGGCACGGCTTCCTTGGCCACTTTGGCATCGTCTGCTCCAAAAGTGGGAGCAGTGTGCACAATTCCGGTTCCATCTTCGGTAGTCACAAAATCGCCAGCAATGATCCGGAAAGCGTTTTCGGGATTTTCGTAAGGTTTTGCGTAAGGAAGCAACTGCTCATATTTAATACCCACTAAATCCGCGCCTTTGAATTTTTTGATAATGAAATAAGGGATGGTTTTGTCGCCTTGATTATACGTGTCCAACGCATCAGGAGCTGCCATTTCCTTAAACTTTCCCGAAAACTGGACGGGCACCAGATTTTCTGCCAACACCACATAAATGGGCTCGAAAGTGTATTGATTAAACGTTTTGACCAATACATAATCTATTT
The DNA here is from genome assembly GCA_964565295.1 of uncultured Aequorivita sp. Taxonomy (GTDB): domain Bacteria; phylum Bacteroidota; class Bacteroidia; order Flavobacteriales; family Flavobacteriaceae; genus Aequorivita. Next base: position 4,168 of record CAZMDY010000130.1, read on the forward strand.
TTGACCCCACCGTAAGTGCGGTGTTGCTCGGTAATGTCCACGGAGTGGTGGTCCACGCAAGGAAAAAGACAGTATTTGACTCCTCGGTTAGAAAATCAGGTAAGGTCTCATCGATTGCACGGAATTGCGCAACTACCGTGGTATCAGTTACATCTTGATAGGTCCCTGGCTGGTTCAGCTCGTGCGAACTTAAGCCCGTTCCCGCTTTTGGGGAATAAGGCTGGATGGTATATCCTTTATAAAGCAGGTTTTTGTTGTAGATTTCCTTTAACAACCACCAAACCGTTTCCATGTATTTTGGTTCGTAGGTAATGTATGGATTGTCCATATCCACCCAGTAACCAATTTTTTCGGTAAGGTCGTTCCAGACATCGGTATAGCGCATTACCGCTTTTTTACACGCTTCGTTATAAGCTTCAACCGAGATCTTTTTCCCGATGTCCTCCTTTGTGATCCCCAATTCTTTTTCGACTCCAAGTTCAATCGGCAGGCCATGGGTGTCCCATCCTGCTTTTCGTTCCACTTTGAATCCTTTTTGGGTCTGGTATCTACAGAAGATGTCCTTGATTGTTCGGGCCATCACGTGGTGGATTCCGGGAAGTCCATTTGCTGAAGGCGGGCCTTCAAAAAAAACATAGGGTTCTGCTTCTTCTCGAGTGGAAATACTTTTTTCAAAAATTTGCTCTTTCTTCCAAAAATCGAGTATTTCATCGGCCAATTTTGGGAGGTCCAAGCCTGAATATTCCTTAAATTTTTTGCCCATAATGCTTTTCGTTCAATAAAGTTTGCAAAAGTAAGCAATTTTGGAGGAAAGACGTATGGGTTCGTGTTAATAGGGGAGTCAGAATACCGTGAAAGAAATTTGAAATGCCCGAAGGTTTATAAAAACAATCAGTCTTAAGCCAAAAACGGGCGCAATGTTCTGGCAGACAATAGTTCTGAAGGAACGACCTATTTTGATAGTTCGCGCAATTTTTGGTCGGTTTGGATCACCACCTCGGTAATCTCGAGGGCCACATCTATACAAAGAATGGCCCTCACGGCTCCTAATAGTACACTTCTTTTTTTTATTAAAATTCCTCTTTGATCTCAACAGGATCATAATCAGCGTCCATTAGAGCGATATAATCCGTTTTGGGTTTATTTCCTGTTGCTCTTCTTGTAATTCCGTCGAAAACCGAATATACCACCGGCACGATGACCAAGGTCAGAAACAGGGATGAAATCAA
>CAZMDY010000131.1:0-5342 GCA_964565295.1 uncultured Aequorivita sp.
CGTCGGTGAGTCGCATCGGTCGGGGGCGGCTGGTGAGTGCCGCTTCTACGACCGATTTTTGAGATAGCTTCTAGAAAGCCGGGCTTTAGCTCTTCATACCCTTCCAGATACTCCATCAGCACCCAGTTATCTCGTGCCATGATGAGTCTGGGTACCCCTCTCACACGACCCGCCAGGGAGAGCCCCTTCTTCTCGCGGGCCAACTCGCCATGTCTTCCGGATCTGAAGATCTTGCATACTGCGAGTCTACCTTCATGCCTTACGAGATAAACCTTAGCGTGCACCCCGAGCGAGGACAGGTCCTTTACGACTGGGAAGGGAGGCAAAACCGCGTCGACCGCTTCCAGCACAGCCCCGCGCATCTCTGCGTAGTGCTCCGGACAGACGATCCGACCTACGGCCCACGCCTCTCGAGTTCCTCGCGTCCATCCCACTACCGTAGCAGACACCTCGGTACTTCGCAGGGCACTTCCAGCCGTGCCCTCTCCCGTGTCTACATCGGCCACGCGGAGTACGCGCGCATCGTCTAAGTCGAACTCGAGCATCCCTACTGGGCGCGGGGTCTGGTCAAGACAGAACGCAATGTGCGTCCATTCCATTCCTTGCCGCAACCGCACGAGGTGCTCCTCTGCCTGAAAACGTGCGTCTGTCCCGGCCTCGACCTGTACGATGTGAAGGGCCTCGAGGCCGCAAGACCGTAGATGCTGCCTAACTCGCTCTAGCCTGTCCTTAGACGAGCCTGTCAGGCCAAAGAATATTGCGCTTAGCGAATAAGTCATTTCAGGATATGTCCTTCATCGATGCGAAGAGGCTAGCGCTTCATACGTTTGCATGCATTTCCCGAACCCGCCTGCGGACAGCCTCCTACTACGCCGTCGCTACCTCTCTTGAAACTATCATCCAGACTCTGGTGAAAGGGATGATGCTCTACTGAAGGGATACGGCTCTTGCTGGACAGTTTGGAAGAGCTGGTCAAAGGCGTCGACTACCCGACTCGATGAGTACTCTTGAGCACGTGCCTGAGCCGCACGCCCCATAGCTGCGGCTTGGCTGGGTTCCTTGAGTAACGCGGCGAGGGCATTCGCAAACATTTCCGGCTCTTCGGGCGCTACAAGAACTCCTGCTTCTGGCGTAAGAATCCCCGGCACGCCGCCGACCGCCGTCGCCACCGCCGGCAGCCCACATGCCATTGCCTCCACAAGGGCTAGGCCAAACCCCTCGTTGCGAGAAGGCAGCACAAACACACAAGCCTGCCGGAGTTGGTCCCGTACAACATCAGCTGGCTGCTCCCCCATGAACGTAATGGCTGATCCCAACCCCGCCCGCTCCGCCTCCGCCTCCAGTTTCGATCGCTCAGGCCCCTCCCCGACTATAGTGAGTGTGGCGTCGGGAAATACCTGACGGAGGTGAACCATCGTAGAGACGAGTAGGTCGTGTCCCTTTACCCGCACAAGCCGCCCCACCGTGACGACCGAATGGGGCCTCTTTACCTGCACAGGCGAAGGAGTCCAGAACCCAAGGGGCACCCCATTGGGGATGACCCGAAGCGGTGCCTGGCCTGGAGCGGCAAGCGCCTGGACCGCTTCGCCTAGCCGCCCTGACACGGCGGTCACAGCGTCAGCGCGGCGGATGAGGTAGGGAAGGAATGTCAGATTGTGGCCGGATGCGAAGAACGCATCGCTCCCGTGAAAAGAGAGAACGAGGCGAAAACCAAACACCCTCCGTAGTAAAAGAAAGTAGACCGCTCCAGCCCCTACGTAGTGTACATTGACGACATCGGGGCGAATACGATAGAGCCCTCGCGCTAGCCGCCACAGCGACAGCAGCATTGCAGGGACTTTCCTGAGGGTAGCCCTGTACCCTACAAAGCTCAGGGATGTAAGGGGGAATACCCAATCTGGCCCATGAGAAGCAGGATCAGGTTCCCTGTATGCACGAACCACTCCGTGGCCACATCGTTCAAGGCCGTCTGCAAGCTGAGCAAAGGCAACCTGAGCCCCTCCGATTATGTCTCTACCTGTGGAGGAGTACATCAATACTTTCATGATCTATCGTCGTCATAAATATCATTGGCAGATGCGGGGGCTATGCCGACTACGCCCTGGATATACCGAATCTCAGAGCCACTGAGTTGCCCCTTCCATTTGTCTAGAGAACTTGCCTTTGTCTGAGGGCTCGGAATCGGAGATGTCAAGCCGACGAACTCTCCGATCTCATCTAGCAGTACGGCTGTGTTGTTGACCAACTTCTCGTACTGGACCACCATGATCCTCTCCCCCAGTTGAGACTTCAGATGCTCCATCTGATCCCGATGCGACCTCCACCTCATGGCGCACTTCACCGCTACAGGAAGGTCCTCGTAATTCGCCTCGTCGGACTCGGCGATCCCTAAGAATCTGTTAGGAACGGGAAATTCCTTCCACCGGTCGTGCCACCCCTGGACGCCCTCATGGCGGAGCATACTAGCCACGGTAGCATAGGGATTCCTGATGATCCCGAGGAACAGTGCGTCCTCAAACGATGCAGCGAGTTGCTCAGCTAGCCAGATGTTCGGGTGACTCTTGTCAAGGTAATGGAGGGGGGCGGACAGGTTGTGCTGCTGTTGATAGTAGCGCATGAGTTTCGGGTACAGTTCCTGACGAGAGCCAGGATCTACTGCCATACGTTTGACCCATCCCCAGGCAGGCTCTGCCTCGACTGTCGCACGTATGTCGGGGTGCGCTTGGAGGATGTACCCAATCCAGCGGGTCCCGGAACGCCCGCTGCCGAGGATGAATATCTTCTTGGAGGCTTTAGCACTCGTCCGAGGCTTCAGTCTACCGAGGAGCGACTTGATGAAGGTCATGTACCTGCGGAAACATTGGGTGATTTAAACAGGTCGTGCAAAACGTGTCATCCTGAACTTGATTCAGGATCTTCTCGGCCTGCCTGCTACACTTGGAGGATCCCGAAATGAGTTCGGAAATAACGGATCGGGGTTTGCATACGTTCTAAAGCTTGGCCCTGTGTGGCCTCCTCACTCATCAGCGAGGCCGAGGGAACGGGCAGGCCTTCAAGAGCGGCTCCTTCAGAGACGTAAGGTCGGGCTGCGGTGCATCGCAAACGAGTACCTCTAGATCTGCCCGCGTCCGTACCCCGTCTACGAGGTGAGGACGCGGGGCAAAAGGGACTCCTCCGGCCTCGTAGTGGTCTGCGAACTTCACGCCGTCACCATCGAGACCGTCAGAAAACTCTACCCACGCGGCGGGCACGCCGTAGGCCTGCGCGACGATGAGGCCGTGGAGGGAACTCGAAACGATGAACTCGCACGACGCGATGGCATCGACTACCTCCTCTACAGGGCGGGTTACGTCGATCATGTGTACGTCAGCAGTGCCACCGAATAGGGCACTCGCCCGCTCGAAGTCCACGAAATGCGGTACAACACCCACCCTGTGCCGCGTATCGGAGCGCGGCATGTAGAATAGAGGGAGGAGGATAGCTGGGTCGCCGAACACCGTAGGGCAATCATAGCCTAGTTCATGCATCCGGCGCTGCGTCTGCGGTCCTCGCACAGCGAGAACCTTGTGAGGCCTGGGAAATCGATCACTCCGGGAGATGATACCCGAGCCCCACACGATGCAGTTTTCGGCCGCGTGGCGGAGGATGCTCCCAGCCGCTGTGTATACCGTGCTGAGTGAGCGGTTGGACGGACGAGCGAATGTAGGCTCGTGCCCAGCTATCTTGTTGTAGAGGTAAGGGCCAACCCACTCCCCAAAGTTCTGAGGCTCGTACCGCGACCAAAAAAGGCGTTGCTTGTCCTCGATTCTAAGCAATCGTACCACTTTCCTACCCACTTTTCGGGGTAGTTGGAGAAGGTGTGCTTCCATTTCTCTGGTTGCTCGCTCAGCCACTAATGACCCTCATGCTTCGACTGTCTACGATACGATGAACTAGAGCCAGACTAGCGCGCTTATGCTGTCCGTAGCCTGCGTTGTGGCCAACCCGATATCCGGCTGACGCGTCGTGGGATTTTGACCCGCAGCAGGTAGGAAAAACGTTCCCACAGGATCTGTATGCGGCTCCCATACATCAGCGTATCCAGACTCACCCCCAACAGGGGCTTCCAATTCCGCTCGTAGGTGGGATACCAGGTCGCTTGAGCCGCCACTCCTGGCCCCGCCCTCTCCCATCCGCCTGCCTCACCTCGTTGCTCAAAATACGCACTTCCGATAATCGCCGGGCTCCTCTCGAACGCAGGCTGCGATGTCGCGGGGTACTTGTAAAGATGCTCCAGATCTATTAGGCGCCCTTCCCTCTCTCTAACGAGAATGTTCCCGCTATGGAAATCGAGCAATGAGTACCCCAGTTCGTGAAGCTGTCTCAGAGACTCAAAAGCTTGCCGGACGGGCTCGATAGGGAAAAATCCCCACCACCCGACGCGCGCTTCCCGGAACCCCTCTAGGTACTCCATGAGGATCCAGTTCTCATCGGACGCCAGCAGAGCCGGGATCCCAGGTACATTCGGGTGGAGCGATAGCCCATTTCGTTCACGCAGGAGGTGCTTCCTGCTGTGCCGGCGAAACATTTTACAGACTGCAAGTTCCTCTCCGTACCGGACCAGGCACACCTTCGCGTGAACGTTGCGTGAGGAGAAAGCCCTCACCACGGGGAAGGGGGGCAGGAGGGCATCTATCGTATCGAGAACCTCCTCCCTCACCTCGCCATATTCCGCAGGTAAAACGATGCGTAAGATGCCCCACCCATCGTGCGTGTTCGCAGTCCATGCTACCACGGAAGAGGCAATCGTAGCGCTACGCCGGGGATCAGCGTAGGTGCCCCCCCCCCCCTGCACGCCCGCCACAACTGCGACACGAACGGTGTCGAGCTTCAGTCCAAGCTCTCCGGACGGTTTTGGGCGCTGGTCCAGGCAAAAAGCCACGTGGGTCCATTTTCCTTCGGGACCGTACCGAACGAGGCACTTTTCAACCTCCGCCCTGACGGGATCATCCGCCGCGACCTCCACCATTCGCAGTACCCGCATCCCGCACGACGCCACGTGAGCGCGTACCCTATCCTCATCCTCCTCACGCGGGAGACGAAAAAAGATGGCGTTTAGTGAATAGGTCATCGTGGGCTCATCATTGCCCCTGGTGCCAGGCGGTTGAGCAGGAGCTGCGTCAACGCGTCATTCATGAACGGTTTCTTCAGTGCGCCGGGGCAGGCTCAGGAACCTCGGTGCCGGCCATGCGGCGGAACACGTCGCTACGCACCATCAACTCGTCATATCTTCCCTCCGCAACGAGGTGGCCGTGGTCGAGCATGAAGAGCGTGTCGCAGTTGCGGACCGTACTCAGCCGGTG
>CAZMDY010000132.1:0-5251 GCA_964565295.1 uncultured Aequorivita sp.
ACCGGAAAGATAGATATGGGCCAAAAAGTTCATTCAATAAATATATGTATTTTTGAACTCTTAAAATTAAAAATTGGACAGGTTACCGAATTTAGATCCATTACGGTTTTTTCTGGCTTCCATAGTCTTGCTTTTCCATCTGCCCCAACTATCCCACAACCAGGGGCTTCCATATTTTGATGGACTTCCCATTTACCATCGCGGCGTGGAGGCGGTATATGTGTTTTTTACATTAAGCGGGTTTCTGATTATACGACTTATTTACCGAGCAAAGATAAGGGATGCTTTTTCAATTAAAGATTTCTACGTTCGTAGGATTTTACGGATTTTCCCGCTTTATTACCTCATTTTGGGCTTCGGATTATTGTTCTATAATGTGATTTTGCCTTATCTGAATGTTCCTTTCGAAATTAATTACACGTGGAAGGAAGCGCTGTTCTATAATCTTTTTTTCCTTCCAAACGTATTTGCAAAACTCTACGAACCAGGCGGAATAATTGAAATCCTGTGGTCCATTGGGATCGAGGAACAGTTTTATCTTGTAATAGCTCCTTTGTTGTTTTTTATAAACACTAAGTGGGTTTTGAGGTCTCTAGGGGTTTTATTGATTGCTTATTTCCTTATTTTTTGGGCTGATGCATTTTCGCTCCTTCGCAAATATAATTTCGTGTTTTTCTATCTTTTTTCCGGTGGCGTTGTTGCAATTTTGGAGGAACGGAAGAAACTTGGGTTTCTAAAGCGTTTCTCGATTTTTCCCGCCATAATCTGTATCGCGACTTTGCTGTATTTTTTTACTGATTGGTTTTTGTTTGAACCTTTGTGGCTCCAAAGTCTGTTTACCACTTTTTTGTTTGGTTTTTTCATACATTCCTTGGCTTTTAACAATAGGGGAGTAATTCTTAACAGCTCGATTTTGAATCACTTCGGAAGTATTTCGTATGGAATATATATGTTTCACGCCATAGTTTTGAACGCCGTTGTCTTTTTCTTTTTGAAATTGGAATTTCTTCAAAACCTTAATGATATTTCAATCATAATTTTGATGCACCTGCTTATCTTCGCAGGAACAATTTTAATTGCTCATTTATCCTATACTTATTTTGAGCTTTACTTTTTGAAATTAAAAAATAGATTTAGAAAATGACTTTAATAAAATCAATATCCGGTATTCGAGGTACAATTGGCGGGGCTCAAGGAGAAAATTTAACTCCTTTTGATGCAGTAAAGTACGCCGCGGCCTACGGTAGTTGGGTAAAACAACAACGCAATAAGGAAATCCACAGAGTAGCAGTTGGGCGAGATGCACGTATTTCAGGCGAAATGGTGCAGCAATTGGTTATGAATACATTGGTGGGAATGGGAATTACCGTTATTGATCTCGGACTTTCAACCACGCCAACCGTTGAAATGGCAGTGGCCCTTGAACACGCAGATGGCGGGATTATTCTAACGGCAAGTCATAACCCAAAACAGTGGAACGCCTTAAAACTTTTAAACAGTAAAGGCGAGTTCCTAAATGCTGCTGAAGGACAGAAAATACTCGATATTGCCGAATCTGGAGACATTAATTTTGCGGAGGTCGATGATCTTGGCAAAATCCTTAAAAACGACGCATACATCGATATTCATATAGACGAAATATTGGATTTGCCCTTAGTAAATGCCGCTGCCATTAAAAGTTGTGGTTTTAGGGTAGTGGTAGATGCCGTAAATTCAACCGGAGGAATAGCAATCCCTTTGTTATTGGAAGCTTTGGGTGTAGAGCCTATAAAACTTCATTGTACTCCAAACGGCGAATTTCCACATAATCCTGAACCTTTAAAGGAACACCTTGGCGATTTGATGAAAATGGTAGTCGATGAAAAGGCAGATTTTGGAGTCGTTGTGGATCCAGATGTTGACCGCCTGGCTTTTGTCGATGAAAAAGGCGAAATGTTTGGGGAGGAATATACGCTGGTTGCAGTTGCCGATTACGTATTGCAAAACACCCCAGGAAATACGGTTTCAAATATGTCATCTTCCCGGGCCTTGCGCGATATTACTGAAAAGCATGGCGGAATTTATACTGCCAGTGCTGTAGGCGAAGTAAATGTAGTCGAAAAAATGAAAGAGACAAATGCTGTGATAGGAGGAGAGGGCAATGGAGGAATCATTTACCCAGAACTGCATTACGGAAGAGATAGCTTGGTGGGGGTTGCTTTGTTCTTAAGCCATTTGGCAAATGAAAGAATAAAAGTTAGTGAACTTCGAAAAAAATATACTCCATATTTTATGAGCAAAAAGAAGATTGAATTAACTCCCGATCTGGATGTTGATGCAATTTTGAAAGCTATGGAGAAGAAGTATGCTTCCGAAGAAATAAACACAATTGATGGTTTGAAAATCGATTTCCCCGAAAATTGGGTCCATCTCCGAAAATCCAATACCGAGCCTATTGTGAGGATCTATACCGAAGCTAAATCACAACATGAGGCCGATGTACTCGCTGATCGGATTATTGAGGAAATCAAAGAAGTTGCAAAGGGATAGGATTTTTTAGGTATTCGAAGTGGCTATTATAAAATCTTGTCCCTGTGTTTCCACCGTTTGTGTGACCATAGGTAATGTTCGGGAGTTTTTCGAATTTGTTCTTCAAGATGATCAAAAAACATTCGAGTAATTTGGAAATTTGGATGCTCATTTGGATCATCTGCCAAAGGAACAAAGGTGGCGGAATAATAGCCACGCTTTAGTTTTTCAACTTTAAGGTAAAGAACTGCAAAGTCGAATTTTTTGGCCAGTTCTTCCGTTCCTGTGAACATCGGTACGTCTATGCCCAAAAAAGTGTCGTGATATTTGAAATGGCCCAACTTAGGGGTTTGGTCGGATAGAATATAGGTAAGTGTTTTTTTGCCTTTTTTCCACTTTCTGAACAGTACTTTTACAATTTGTTTGTTAGTTACGATCACCCCTCCAAAATGCTCCCTCGTTTTTTTAACCAAGGCATCAAACTGTTCCATGCCCAAGGGTTTATATACTGCGTGGGCCTGATGTTTCATCAATTTGTTCAAAATACCGCTCCATTCCCAGTTGCAATAGTGACCCGCCATCAAAAATATGCTTCTGTCCTTGTTGTAATATTCATCCAGAATTTCAGCATTTGTAACCAAAAAACGTTTGCGAATCTCCTTTTCTGAAATGGTAAAAGCTTTTATGGTCTCGAAAATAATATCACAGAGATGTTTAAAGAATTCTTTGGCAATTCGTTCTCTTTCCTCCGGTGTTTTTTCAGGAAAAACTAAAAACAAATTGTCCTTTACCACCTTTTTTCGGTAGCCAATTATATGATAAACCAAAATATAGAGCGCAGTGGATTTAAAGTACAAAATCCGCATTGGTAACTTTGACAACAACCAAAGAATAGGATATACAAGTATGTAAAGCAATTTATACATAGGGAAATCGAGTCGGCAAAACTACTCAATTTTATTGTTGAAAATGATAAACGTGAAAAAATGAAAGTAATTAGAAAAGTAATAAGTAATATAATATAGGAAGACTTCTTCAGAACCTAATAAAACAGAATTGTACGATTTAGGATGAAATTATTTAAACCTGAAATATTTTGGATGAACTATAAAAGACCAATAATAATGTTGGAATTTTGTGAAAGAGTGTTGAATCTCCTTCGGAATAAATTAAATTGCGGCTGTAATATCTGTCTGTAGTGGGATTATGAAGAATAAGTCCTTGAGCAGCGAAAACAACGAATTAAAAGTATGGCTTCCGGAATTTTTGCAGTATTAGACGACATTGCCGCTCTGTTGGACGACGTGGCCGTGATGAGCAAAGTAGCCGCCAGGAAAACTGCGGGGATTTTGGGAGATGATTTGGCCGTAAATGCTGAAAAAGCTTCTGGATTTGCTTCCGAACGTGAAATACCTGTATTATGGGCAATTACCGAAGGTTCATTTCTGAATAAATTGATCATTCTTCCAGTAGCGTTTTTGTTAAGTGCTTATCTGCCTTGGTTGATCACTATAATATTGATTTTGGGTGGGCTGTATTTAGCCTATGAAGGCGCCGAGAAAGTGTATGGTTTTTTTATTCCCCATATAGCCCCCAAAGAATCTATGGTAGCGGAAGGGCTTACGGAAAGCGAAATTATTGCCATTGAAAAGAGACGGGTGAAATCTGCAATTTTGACCGATTTTATACTTTCGGTAGAAATTGTAATTATAGCTTTGGGAACTGTGGTCAATGAACCTATTGGCACTCAAATAATTGTGGTAAGTATAATTGCGCTATTGGCTACAGTAGGTGTGTATGGGATAGTTGCGCTCATTGTTCGCATGGACGAAATGGGTTACAAACTCATAAAAAGGAGCAAAAAGGAAAAAAGCATTTCAAAAACAGTAGGTTCCCTTTTGGTCCAGGCTTTGCCCAAAGTTATCAAAACTTTGAGCGTTGTTGGAGCCATAGCTTTGTTGTTGGTTTCAGGGGGGATTTTTGTCCATAATATTGAAATGCTCTCCAATTTTTTACCACAGTTGCCGTCCTTCATCTTAGAATTTGTAGTGGGTCTGCTGGTTGGAATGGTTTGTTTTGTAGTGGTTATGGGTATTCAAAAATTGTGGAAATTAATAAAAGGCAATAAATGAGTGTGACATACACCATTAAGCGCTGAGGGATAGACGCCGGCGATGCTCATTTTATCTTCAGGTTTTTTTGTAGGGCGTTTTCTTTACGGTTTTTTATCTCGATGAATTCAAAAGCGATAAAAAGATTCTTTAAATCAAAAAAGCTTACTATATTTGCACTCGCAAAAGGAGAAATGGCAGAGTGGTCGATTGCGGCAGTCTTGAAAACTGTTGACCTTCACGGGTCCGGGGGTTCGAATCCCTCTTTCTCCGCTTTATTAAAACCGTAAACACTTATAAATAAAGGGTTTACGGTTTTTTTATTTTTGCACACAAAATGCACGGTAGAATATTTTTAAGGGATTAATCCAATTGTTGTGTATGCAAAAATTGTGGTCAATCTTTAAAGGAAGAATTCTATATTTTTCACTCCTCTCAACTGTGCTCAAAAAGCTTTTCCTTTGTTGTGTCCCGACCTTAGAGAAGGAGCTCATATCCAAAATACTCCCACTTGCAAATCCAGTGCCCACGGGTTGAGAATGATCCCAAAAAGCACATAGTTCTATCCACCATTATACCCCAGTAAAACATGAACAGCATCAATAGCGTCCTAAACGTTTTAACCAACCTCT
>CAZMDY010000133.1:0-5149 GCA_964565295.1 uncultured Aequorivita sp.
TTTATTTGCTGCCCTGCTATCTCTACAATTGCGTACATAGCGAATCGTTTATAAAATTAGTTAAACAAACACTTCTACTTCCTGTAAAAGCGGGTGCAAATATAGGTCTTAAAATTTAAATGGCAAATTGTTTTTTGTTCAATTTACATTGTGTTTCTGTTCCCTTCTTTTGTGTTCCAAGATCGCTTTAGAAGTTGCATAAAAGCAAAGGTTAACAAGAGCGTTGTAACAATGCCCATTATAAGAATTGTCATTACCAGCATGGCAATGCCTAAATCGGTTTCTATGTTCCAGCTTTCCATTATTGCGATTGCAAATTCGTTGTCAATCTGATACATGTACAATGCCATGAAAACAGTGAATACAATGGATGCAATCCCTCCTGTGAACATGCCCAATTCAAAACCTTTCTCATATTTTAATTCGGGAACTTTGGAACGATAGTTATTTAGAGCCATATAGATGCCAGCTCCAAAAAAAAGCGCGTTAACCGAGCTAAGAACGGGATAATGATGAAGCCCCATCAGCTTCAGGACTAAAAAATAAACGATTAATGCGATGGCAATCCCAAATCCATGGATGGAATATATTTTAAGCATAGTTGTTGGTTTTAAGCTGAAAGTTACAAAACTTAGAATAATATGGATAAAAGTTAACTAAATTTTAAACAATAGTTAAGCATCAATAAATCCAAGGAATATGAACGCAGGGACAGAAGGGAACAAATATAATTCGTACTTTTGCCTGCGTTAATTTGCCGTTCTTAACTTATAATCTTAAATAATGAAAAAAACATTTCTTACTGCCCTCGTCGCTTTTGCAACATTGGCGGGAATTCAAGCACAGCAAGTAGATTTCGAAGAATATGATCTTGACAATGGATTGCACGTTATTTTGCATCAAGATAAAACAGTTCCTGTCGTAATCACTTCTGTAATGTATCATGTTGGCGCCAAAAATGAAACCCCTGGCCGTTCTGGCTTTGCCCATTTTTTTGAACATCTTTTGTTTGAAGGAACCGAAAATATCGAACGGGGAAAATGGTTTGAGATTGTTTCCTCTCATGGAGGGACAAACAATGCCAACACCTCCGACGATAGAACGTATTATTATGAGGTTTTCCCCTCCAACAGTGTTGAGCTCGGCCTTTGGATGGAAAGCGAAAGAATGTTGCACCCAGTGATCAACCAAATTGGCGTCGATACCCAAAACGAGGTGGTAAAAGAAGAGAAGCGCCTACGGGTCGATAATCAGCCGTATGGACAATTGCTCAAGGCGGTTAAAGAGAATCTTTTCAAAAAACATCCGTATCAATGGACCACCATTGGCGAAATGGAAGATTTGGATGCAGCCACTTTGGAGGAGTTCAAGGAATTCAACAAAAAGTTTTATGTTCCAAACAATGCTGTTTTGGTCGTTGCTGGAGACATTGATAAGCCAAAAGTGAAAAAAATGATAAAGGATTACTTCGGAAGCATTCCAAAAGGGGCAGAAGTTATCCAACCTAACATTAAGGAGGATCCAATCACCGAGCAGATCGATGCTAAGTTCTACGATCCAAACATCCAGCTTCCGATGATAGTGCACGCCTATCGAACACCTTCAATGAAGGAACGCGATGCCTATGTTCTGGATATGATTTCTACCCTTTTGAGCGATGGCAAAAGTTCCCGCTTATACAAGAAATTGGTCGATGAGAAAAAAATGGCTCTTGAGGTAGCTGCGATCAATTTCAGCCAAGAAGATTATGGAAGTTATATAACCTTGGCTTTGCCAATGAACAATGCTTCTCTTGACAACTTGACCAAGGAAATGGATGCAGAGATCGTAAAGCTCCAAACAGAACTAATTTCAGAGCGCGAGTTCGAAAAGTTGCAAAATATTTATAAGAATAATTTTGTGACTTCCAATGCTACAGTTGAGGGTATTGCACACACCCTTGCCACGTATTACACCTTTTTTGGAGACACCAATCTTATCAATAAGGAATTGGACATTTACAAAAATATAACCCGTGAGGAAATCCGGGAAGCAGCAAAAAAATACCTTAACCCAAACCAACGGTTAAGATTGGAATATCTGCCAAAATCCGAACAATAGAACCATTAAATGAATTCTCTTAAAATGAAAAAACATTTCTACCTATTTATTGCAGGGCTTTTAATCACAAGCCTCGCAACCTCGCAAATAGACCGTAGCAAACAGCCAATGGCCGGTCCAGCGCCTACGGTTAATCTGGCCGAACCTGCAACTTTCACCTTGCCCAATGGGTTAACGGTATTGGTTGTTGAAAACCATAAATTGCCATCCGTCCGAGTTCAACTACAGATAGATAACCCTATTCACGCTTCCGGAGAGAAAGCTGGGGCTGAATATATTCTTTCAGCTATGATGGGCAACGGGACCGCCAATATCCCCAAAGACGTTTTTAATGAAGAAGTCGACTATTTGGGTGCCACTTTAGCCTTCGGTTCGGAAAGTGCATATGCCAGTTCCCTGTCCGAATATTTTCCACGGATTGTGGAATTGATGGCCGATGCGATCAAAAATCCTTTATTTTCACCAGAGGAATTCCAACAGCAAAAAGACAAATTGGTTGAAGGCCTAAAAAGCCAGGAAAAAAGTGTTTCGGAGGTGGCTCGAAGAGTTCGTACTGCCTTGGTGTACGGTAAAGACCATCCAAAAGGTGAATTTACTACTGAAGAGAAAGTAAACAACTTAACCTTAAGGGATGTAAGAAAGTTTTATGAGGATTATTTCAACCCCAGAAATGCCTATCTTGTTGTAGTAGGAGATGTTACTCGAGCTGAGGTGGAGCGATTGGTAAAATCCAACTTGAGTGACTGGAACGTAAAATCCGTTCCTCACGTAAAATACGCAGATCCCAAAGATGTACAGTACACCCAGGTAAACTTCGTGGACATGCCAAATGCGGTCCAATCCGAAATTGCAGTACAGAATTTGGTAAACTTAAAAATGAGCGACCCAGATTATTTTCCAGTCTTGGTAGCCAATAGGATATTGGGGGGTGGATTCAATAGTCTGTTAAACATGAATTTACGGGAAGCAAACGGATGGACATACGGAGCATCCTCAGTCACTGGCGCCGATAAGGACATTACCCGTTTTATGGCGACAACCAGCGTCAGGAATGCTGTGACCGACAGTGCTGTTGTAGAGATGTTGAAGGAAATTCGATTTATCCGAGACAACAAAGTAACAACGCAACAGCTTGCCAACGCAAAGGCAAAATTCACCGGTGATTTTGTACTGGCCTTAGAGCGTCCGTCAACCATTGCAGATTATGCGCTGAGAATTAAGACGCAAAACCTACCAAAAGATTTTTATATCAATTATTTAAAAAAGATCAATGAAGTAACCGTTGATGATGTGCAGCGCGTTTCCCAAAAATATTACAAGCCAGATAATCTTCGGATTGTGATCGTTGGAAAGGGATCTGAAGTTCTTGAAGACCTTCAAAAATTAAGAGGGCCCGCTGGTAAATCGATTCCAGTCGTCTATTTTGACAAATATGGAAACAATGTTGCCGCCCCGGATTATAACAAAGCTATTGACGCGGGTGTAACTGCAGAAACGGTTATCAACAATTACATCAAGGCAATTGGAGGAAGAAAGGCCTTGGAAGCTGTCAGGACCTTAAAATGGGAGGCACAAGCAGAAATGCAAGGGATGCAACTTGGCTTGGAAATGATCAATACCACAAAAAATCAATCTTCTGTAGTTGTTTCTATGGGTGGGGCTCCATTGCAAAAAGTAGTTTTCGATGGAGAGAAAGGCTATACCATGATGCAAGGGCAGCGCATTGATAATGACGAAAAAGCAAATGCCGCTGCAAAAGCGGAATCAGTCCCTTTTGCCGAGCTAAATGTTAAGAACGCAAAGCTGGAACGAATTGAGCCCATTGATGGAAAAGATGCCTACGTTGTATCCTTATCAAGCGGAAAAGAAACTTTCTACGATAAAGAAAGTGGACTGAAAATGAAAGAAGTTTCTACTCAAGAAATGATGGGACAGACCATTACAGCCACTGTTTCTTATGGTGAGTACAAAGATGTGGAAGGAATCAAATTTCCTCATCTTATAACACAGACTGCAGGCCCACAGGAAATCACTTTTAAAGTAAATTCTATAAGCGTCAACAAAGGCGTTTCGGATTCAGATTTTGAATAGTCCATTCAAGAATTGAAAAATCGATGATCAAAGCCATTTTGGTAAACCCCAAAATGGCTTTTTTACGTCCAACACAAATCGACCTCAGATAATTTATTTTGGAATTATTAGGTCTAAACCTCAATGAAACTTGTGAATATTATTCCCAGCGAACAGTTTCTATAAGTTTGCGAATGTCCTCTCTTAAATAGATTACAGCTGGATATATGGAATCAAAGTTTGGTTTGGCATCAAAATAAAGGGAGCCGTTCAAGAAATGGTTTATACTATCGGTAAGATAAAAGCCCGCTTGGGTTGCCGCATCTCCATTTATCATATATAACATCCCAAACACACGGTCATCAGGATTTATATACGGTTGCTCAGGGATGCTATTGGCTTTTATTGTATGGTTGTATGCAAGTTTTTGCGCATCGCGAAGCAATGAATCCAAATTATTGTTTTTTATCTCACTATAGGTAAGATATAAAGTTGCCTTCATTTGAGGATAGGATATATTAACATTGCAGCCTTTCTTTTTTTCAATTCTTGAACTTAGGTTCATTTCAAAGGAGAACGGACAATCTACATTCACCTGACTGTATTGTGCTTTGGGATAGTCCAGACGCAATTTTGCCGCCGGCTTCACCAATACTTCGTCTTTACAGGAAAAGGAAATCAATAAAATTAAAAGGACAGGTATTAAAAAAGTTTTATTTTTCAATGGTAAGTTTTATTTGTTTGATGCGTTTTCCCTCGAAGGCTTCAATAGTAAACGCATAATTATGGAAAGAAAGTATCTCTTTCTTTTTTGGAAATCCTTTTGAGATTTCCAAGAGAAATCCAGCCAAGGTTTCCGCTTCACCTTTGGCATCCTCAAACAATTGTGGGTCTTCTGGCATAACGGCTTTATAAAAATCTTTCAATGGTGTCTTTCCCTCAAAAACATAGGTGTGCTCATCTAGTTTGGAGAAAATCA
>CAZMDY010000134.1:0-5089 GCA_964565295.1 uncultured Aequorivita sp.
TCGGTGTGTCCACATCAGGATCATCTCCCGGATTCATTAATGCCCAGTCGTAACCGCCCGTTTGATGGGGTGATGCCGTCCACGAAAACTCGGCCGTGGTCGGCATTAAGGTATCTAATGATAAATCGCCAGGACTAAAGCAATCATCGATTTCACCTGTGAAAGTGATATAGCCGTAAAAGAACCGGGGGGTGTTTCCGGTCAAATTGGGAAATGAACCAGTATATCCGGGGCTGTTCGCATTATTGCCGACCCAGATGCTAACACCTTCATCGGTAAATGAATTGGGAGCCATGGCGGCACCCCCATAATTGAGCCCACTGCTGGATACCAGCGCAAATCGGTAGGCCGTGTTTGCCGGGATATCCACCTGTATGCCCGTTAGCACAGGTATGACTCCGATGGCACCGTTGTTGGTGGCAGATTGACTAGGGGTCACCTCTATCCAACCATTTGCGGTGGTCACACTGGAAGGGACACCAGTAAGGGCGGCCGTAGGATTGTACCAGAGAGTCCATGTGGCGGTATTTCCCGCGGCAGCGTAATGGCCAACATCAGTAATGGTGATAGGAAAGGAATTGCTGTTGTCTATGGCAAACACTACACCGGAGTTACCAGTCAAACTAGTAGCAGTTCCCGAAGTATAGTTCGTTGTGATGGTGGTCTGGGCATTTGCAAATAAGGAAATAAAAAATATTGCGATGATGCCCAAGTAATTGTAGAATTGTTTCATGAGGCCTGATTTTTGATTGATTTTTGTATAACAAATGAATACATGGCTAAAGATTGCATCCATTGAATGTCAAATATATATATTTTCACTCTTTTTACAATACCGTTAACAGTTAACTTTTACGATTTTCCAGAAAGTCTGGGAAAACAAAGCTGTTGGGAACTATCCAAAACTATAGGGATTTATGACATTTATCCGATTCCCTCCTATTAGATTTGGAGAAGGTCTTTTTAATACTCATACACTAAGGTGCGATTTGTGATCACCACACAAGGTGGGGGATGTTTAAAAAATTAAAAAACGTCAAGGTTGTTTGTGGTTCTTATTTCTAACTTCGCACGATTAAAATGATGTATATGCAAACACTACACCTTGTTACAATCGTTATTATCGCCGCCAACATAATTGTGTCGATGAAGGGATTCAACGATCGTTCTTTTTTTGAAAAGTATAAGTTCAATATTGGAGGGATTCGTCGTGGGGAACAGATTCGAATGTTCACGTCTGCTTTTTTGCACGCCGATTTTTCGCATTTGCTTTTCAATATGCTTACCCTGTATTTTTTTGCAGGGGTAGTTATCTCTCAAGTGGGAACGGTTTATTTCGCAATTATTTATGTCGCAAGTCTTTTAATAGGAAATCTCGTATCCTTTTTCTTCCACAAGGACGAGTATCACTACAGTGCAATTGGGGCAAGTGGCGCCGTGATGGGAATCCTGTATTCCGCCATTTTGTTCTTTCCGGATATGGGCCTTTATCTTTTCTTTATCCCTATCGCCATTCCAGCATGGGTATTTGGAATGGCATATTTGTTGTATTCCATTTACGGAATGAAAAAGAGATTGGGAAACATTGGCCATGACGCCCATATTGGAGGAGCTATTGGAGGTTATGTTTTAACGCTACTCTTTGCTCCTGTCCTGTTTCAAACCAGTCTCTGGATTGTAATTCTCTTAGCCATTCCAATAGTCATTTTGATCCTTATGCACAAATTTGGAAAATTATAACGATTTTTGATTGAGGATTTATGACTGATGAAATTGACGGATAGAAGCTGAGAGCCCTTTCGATAAAAAATGTTCAACGCGATTAACTAAAATAAAAAAACACATTATGAAAGTATTAAAAACCCTTCTGATTTTGTCCTTGACAACCACAGCCGTAATGGCACAACAGACCCCCCCTCCTACTGTTGATGTTTCGGGGGAAGGAACCGTGCGAGTGGTGCCTGACGAGGTCACCATAAACATCCGTGTGGAAAATACCGGCGAGAACACAACAGCTCTCAAGAGACAAAACGACGCAACCGTAAGCGAAGTGCTGAACTTTTTGAAGCAGATGAAAATAGCGGACAAAGATGTGCGCACCGAGTACATGAACCTCACAAAAAACTATGACTACAACACGAAGACCTACACGTTTGCGGCGAACCAATCCATTTCTATAAAATTGCGTGATTTAAACAAATACGAAAAAGTTGTCGATGGCCTTCTTGAAACGGGGATCAACCGTATTGATGGAATAACCTTCTCATCTTCACAAAAAGAGACCTTGGAAAGCCAAGCGAGAAAAAAAGCCGTGGAACACGCGAAGATGAAGGCTACCGAATATGCTTCCGTGCTTAACCAGAAAGTGGGCAAAGCCATTTCCATCAGCGAATTTACCAATTCTGGGGGGCCACAGCCTATGTACCGAATGGCAATGATGGAAGCCACCTCCTCCGATCAAAATGGCACTACTATTTCATTGGGGGAAATGGAAATCCGCACTACTGTCCAGGTGAGATTTTTATTGGACTAAGGCCTAAACTGAACCCATCCAAAGGAAATTTATCCGACGTATGGAAATATTTCAAGTAAAGCCCCCCCGTATGTTTTATCCATTTTGACTCCCCAACGGAAGTAGGGAGTTATTCCTATTAAAACACTTCGCACCTGCTCAATGGAATGAATGTAAATCTTTAATCGAAGAAGGAAGAAAGAAAGAAAGGACGATCAAGAAATGACCCGCTACAAAAACAGTCCTAAACCTTTTTTGGCAAACAACCCTTTGCTTAGCCTGGGGATTGGCTGAAAACGACAAGTAAGCTTTATGCGAACACTATCCAAATCCCTAAGCACTAAGCTTAAACCAAGACAGTTAAAGGCTATAGCCCGAAAAGCCCAACCATTTTGACTCCCAACTGAAGCGGGGCGCTATTCCATAAAAAACACTCCCCTCCTACTTCCCTGAAATAATTTAAAAGATTTAGACCAAGGAAAAAGGCTCCAAAGAACGACCCGTTGCGAGACAACCCTTTTCCCAAGAATAACTCTTGGATTAAGCCTAGGATTGGATGGATGTCGAATCAAGAAAGTGACACGGGGCCAAACAAGGCGAGTCTTTATATTCTGCAAATAACCGTGGGTTTTAGCGAGGGGATTAAAGTAAAAAAATCCCAGAACTGTTTCCTTATGCTGAAAACGGTTTTGGGATTTTTAGAATTTTGACTCTTTGTGTTGTAAACCGGTATTAATTAATGGCAGGACAATTACAGTCGTAAGGTTTTCTTCTTTCACCGAAATCGTAACCCAGGGTGATTTGATGATATCCTCCATTCTCGTATTTAATACTGCCGAGCTGATGTGAATAGGTATAGGCCACAAAAAACTTATTAAAGTTGATCCCCAACATAGGGGAAATATACTGCAATTTTTGGGATGCCGCACTTCCACCATCATAATATTCCGCGCCATCCAGACTTCTTCTATAAGAAATTCCGCCCAAAATCCGCCCAAAGTCCATTTCTCGATAGACCTTGAAATTCAAATCAAATCCTGCTTCCTCTGTTCTCTCAACATACTGGAAAAGAAATGAGGGCTCATAGCTCCAATTGGAATCATACATCCCCCCGAAAGTATAACCAGCGGAGAGCAGATAACGTCTTTGGTTATTAGGCTCGATATCCTTGGTGTAAATATTCCTATTTTGGAAGATGATGTTCTTGACCGTTAGGTGGGAAGAGAATTCAAGAAAATTATATGACAATCCCAAATCCACATTAAAATAAGAACTGCTTTGCATAATCCCCGCAATGACAGGGTCAAAGTCATTTAGGTCAAATTGGGTCTCGTCCAGTTTGTTCTGAACGAAGCCAGCGCTTAATCCAAACGACAATTGGTTCAAGTCCCTTTCTGATCGCGAGAACATTAAATGGTGTGCATAGGTAAGATATGCACCCGTTTGGGAATGAAACCCATTTTCGTCGTTAAAAGCAATGACTCCAACCCCAGATCTTTCTCCCACGCGTGCATTTACAGACAGGGTTTGTAGATTGGGTGCGTTAGTTTGGTCAAACCATTGCTGTCTTGCCGTCAGTCTCACTTTTGCATAATTTGAGGCTCCAGCCATGGAGGGATGCAAAATGTATAAGTTGTCGGCAAAGTAATCAGAGTATAATGGAATTCCATCTTGGGCAAATGAGTGCTGGCAAAAAAGTGCCAGCACAATAATTGCTAGGGGATATCTTAATTTCATTGAATGTCGCTTTATCTTTTAAGTGTAAAATGTCCTTTAAATTCCTTCATCGCACCACCTTCCCTATAAACTACTCTGAACCAATAATCACTGGAAGGCATTGGATTACCATTAAAGGTTCCATCCCATCCTGGTCCAGTGGGGCTCAATTGTTTCAACAATTTGCCATAGCGGTCAAATATATAAACTTCTGCTGTAGGAATGGACTCGATACCATAGATGTTCCAAGTATCGTGGTAACCATCGCCATTTGGAGTAAAGAACAGCGGATAATCTATTGCGCCAACCTCTATAGTAACACTACCACATCCGTTGACATCAAATATGGTAATGGTATGGCTGCCTACTTCAACATTGGTAAACACGCCACTTTCCTGGGCCGGACCGTTGTCCAACTGGAACATATATTCCCCGTAGCCCGAAGCCGTGGCTTCAATAGTATGGGGATACGAAAAGGCAAGTGTTGTAACTTGTGCATCGTAAACCAACGGCGGGGAGGAAATCGTTACAGTGGTGCTCGCAGTAAACTCACAACCTGTTAGATTATCCATAACCGTTACAGTATAGATTCCACCTTGTGATACAATTAGACTTGAGGAGGTTTCACCTGGAAGAATCTCTCCGTCCAAGGCCCAGATAAACGAATATTGAAGTTCATTTAAACCAGTGTCGATAAGAGGTGGGGAAGTCTCACCTGAAGCCTCCATTATTGGATTTCCATCGGCATCAACACAGAGTCTATAAGTGTCCTCAATTTCAAAGAAAGGCAATCCGATCACATTAATCTCCATCTCTACAATGGCATAGCATCCAGTATCACTATTGGTGACCCGTACATAT
>CAZMDY010000135.1:0-5060 GCA_964565295.1 uncultured Aequorivita sp.
ACGTACATTTAGTTATAACTTTGCTAACAAATCTTAAATAATGTTATCACAAGATCTGTGATGAATATAGGTTAGAAAAAAAAGAGGTATTTAAAGGGAAAACATGAAAGACAATCTCATCCTCTACAGATATACCCACAATACAAAAACCTATGATTCATGAATACGCCGCTTTGAAAAGTCCAGATAAGAATCCGGATTAGGTTCAATGCCGTCAATTTCATCTTCATTTTCAATTCCAATATGCTATTTTTGCATTATGGCACAAAATAAAAACGTAAAAATTAAAAACCGGAAGGCAAAATTTGAATACGAAATCCTCGACACGTATACCGCAGGAATCGTGCTTCGTGGCTCTGAAATAAAAGCCATAAGGGAAGGGAAAGCGTCCATAGCCGAAAGTTTTTGTGAATTTAGCAACGGCGAATTGTTTGTGATAAACATGACAGTTCAGGAATACAGTCATGCGTACAATTTTACCCACGCACCGAAAAGTGAGCGCAAATTGCTCCTAAACCGAAGCGAACTAAAAAAGTTGGAAAAGGAAGTGAAAAATACCGGTCTTACAATAATTCCTTTACTACTTTATACAAATGAAAAAGGTCTGGCAAAAATGGAAATTGCACTGTGCCGCGGAAAAAAACAATATGACAAGCGAGAAGTAATTAAAGAGCGAGACAGCAAACGCAGCTTACAACGGATCAAAAAAGCATTCAACAATTGATGACCCGGTGTTTGTTATCGTTAGTTGGGAGCCGGAAGTTTAGGGGAGATCAACTCCCGGCCATTAATTCCCAACTTCGCTTATAAATTTGATCCTGTACAACCTCAGTTCCTCTTCTTCATAATCTCCCTCAAACTCATCTAAAGCTTCCTCGATTTTGTCGGTTTCAGCTTCCAGAAAATAGTCATGGATTTCCTCTTGTTGGTCCTCGTCCAAGATTTCATCAATCCAATAATCGATGTTCAGCTTGGTGCCACTATAAACAATAGCTTCCATTTCCTTGATAAACTCTGGCATTTCCAGCCCCTTGGCATCAGCGATGTCTGGAAGTGAAAGTTTGCGGTCTACATTTTGGATAATATATAGTTTTAACGAACTATTGATGCCAGTTGACCGGACCACAAAGTCCTCTGGTCGGATTATATCATTTTGCTCCACATAGTCCTGAATAAGTTTGAGAAAAGGTTTGCCGTATTTTCTTGCCTTTCCCTCTCCCACTCCATGAACATTGGCCAGCTCTTCCATAGTAATTGGATATTTAAGGGCCATATCCTCCAACGAAGGTTCCTGAAAAATAACAAATGGAGGCAGGTCGAGTTGATGAGCCACTTTTTTGAGTTCAGCTTTCAACATTCTGAACAGGTTTTCATCTGCAGTCACTTTTCCTTTTGTCGAAATTATGATATCGTCGTTGGCATCTTTAAAAGAATGGTCCTCAGTCATCATAAAGGACTCGGGAGAAGCGATAAAATCACGTCCCGTTTCTGTCAATTGGATAATTCCATAGGTCTCAATATCCTTTTTTAGATATCCGGCAACCAACAACTGCCGTAGAAGTGCAGTCCAAAACGCAGGATCTTTATCAGCGCCTGAACCAAAAATAGGTAGGACATCCGTTCTGTGCGACTTGATCAAGGCATTTGCTTTTCCCACCAGAACATTGACAACTTCCTTGCTTTTATAATGTTGGTTTGTTTTTTGGACAACTTCCAAAAGAAGTTTGGCTTCGTCTTTGGCCTCTACTTTTTTCTTCGGAAACCGCATGTTGTCGTCCATCATTCCTCCTTCACCGGTTTCATTGTCAAATTCCTCACCAAAATAATGTAGAATAAACTTTCTTCTTGAAATGGAAGTTTCGGCATAGGCGACCACTTCTTGCAGCAATGCGTGCCCAATTTCCTGTTCGGCCACAGGTTTTCCGCTCATAAACTTCTCCAATTTCTCAATGTCTTTATAGCTGTAGAAAGCCAGACAGTGTCCTTCTCCTCCATCCCGACCGGCACGACCGGTTTCTTGGTAGTAACTTTCAATGGATTTTGGAATGTCATTATGGATCACAAAACGCACATCGGGTTTGTCAATACCCATTCCAAAAGCAATGGTAGCCACCACTACATCCACATCTTCCATAAGGAACATATCCTGGTGCTTTACCCGGGTCTTTCCATCAAGTCCGGCGTGATAAGGAACCGCTTTTATCCCATTAACCTGTAAGGCTTGGGCCAGTTCCTCCACTCTTTTTCTGCTCAGGCAATATACAATGCCACTTTTGCCTTCATTTTGTTTCACAAATCGGATAATGTCGGAGTCAACATTCTTGGTCTTCGGCCTGATTTCGTAGTAAAGATTGGGCCTGTTGAAGGATGCTTTAAAGGTTTTTGCGTCAGGCATTCCCAGGTTTTTAAGAATGTCCTCTTGTACTTTGGGGGTTGCGGTGGCCGTAAGCCCAATGATAGGGATATCATCTCCGATTCGATCAATGATATTTTTCAGGTTTCGATATTCCGGTCTAAAATCGTGCCCCCACTCGCTGATGCAATGCGCCTCATCTATTGCCAAAAATGAAATATTCTGACCTTGGAGAAATTCTACATATTCAGCCTTGGTAAGGGACTCCGGCGCCACGTAAAGGAGTTTTGTAATGCCGTTTGCAATATCATTTTTAACTCGTCTTATCTCCGTTTTGTTGAGAGAAGAGTTCAACACATGCGCTACGCCCTCTTCAGAGGAAAGCGCCCTTAATGAATCTACTTGGTTTTTCATTAAGGCAATTAAAGGAGAAACGACAATTGCGGTGCCGTCCTGCATTAAGGCCGGAAGCTGATAACACAGCGACTTACCCCCTCCTGTGGGCATCACTACAAAGGTGTTGTTTCCTGCCAATATACTTTTTATTACTTCTTCCTGCAAACCCTTGAATCGGCTAAATCCGAAATATTTTTTCAAGGATGCATAAAGGTCATATTCCGCCACGTTCTTATTATTTTCGTTTTTCAATTCAGGATTAAGTTACACATTATATTGTTTTAAGCAAGAACAATCGTAATTTTGCAACCTTGATACAGAAGGCGTATCTTACATAGAAAGGAAAACAAGTTCATTAATTTGGGTTGTTTTAATCGCATTCTAAATATACAAATTTCCTTTATTAGCCACAAACAATATAAAGCATAAATTTTGGAAAAACACCAGCAAATAATTTCCATTGCAAAAAAAACCATTGAGACTGAAAGTAAAGCTATTGCAAACCTTTCAAATTTAGTAGATGGGGAATTTGCCGGAGCAACCGATTATATTTTTCAGTCCAAAGGAAGAGTCATCATTACCGGAATCGGAAAAAGTGCAAACATTGCGACCAAAATTGTTGCGACTTTGAACTCAACCGGCACCCCTTCGATCTTTATGCATGCCGCCGATGCCATTCACGGAGATTTGGGCACCATTCAGGAAAATGATTCAGTAATATGCATCTCAAAAAGCGGAAACACCCCAGAGATAAAGGTTTTGGTGCCCCTGATAAAATCACTGGGCAACAAATTGATTGCAATTACGGGAAACCGGGATTCCTTTCTGGGTCAACAAGCGGATTTTGTGCTGAACGCCTATGTGGAGAAAGAGGCGTGTCCAAATAATCTTGCGCCTACTTCCAGTACTACGGCACAATTGGTGATAGGCGACGCCTTGGCCATGTGCCTGTTGGACCTGCGGGGATTTTCGAGTATGGATTTTGCCCGGTTCCATCCTGGAGGTTCTTTGGGCAAGAAGCTATATCTTCGCGTGAGCGATTTGACCATATTGAACGAAAAACCAGAAGTAGGCCCTGAAACAGACATTAAAAAAGTGATCGTAGAAATTTCCGAAAAAATGCTGGGCGTTACTGCAGTAGTTGAAAATGAACGCATTGTAGGCATTATAACGGACGGTGATTTACGCCGAATGCTCACAAAAACCGACGATTTTTCAGGACTTGTGGCCAAGGATATTATGACCAAAAACCCGAAAACAATAGAGAATGACGCCATGGCCGTCCAAGCTATGGAAATGATGGATTCCAACGGAATCACCCAAGTTTTGGCAGAACACAATGGAAAATATACTGGTGTCGTCCACATCCACAATTTAACCAAGGAAGGGATTATTTAATGAAAAAGAAAAATTCCGCTGAAAAGGAAATGTCCTTTCTGGACCATTTGGAAGAACTGCGCTGGCATTTGATACGATCAACTTTGGCGGTAGTAATCGTGGGAGTGGTGGCTTTCTTTTTTAAAAGTTTTATTTTTGATGTCCTCATTTTTGGCCCAAGCAAACCCGATTTTGCAACCTATCGTTTGTTTTGCGATATTTCCCGCGCCTTAGGTATGGAGGCTTTCTGTTTTCAGGAAATGCCTTTCAACATCCAGAGCCGCACAATGTCCGGCCAGTTTTCTGCCCACATGTGGACGTCGATCTATGCTGGGTTTATCATTGCTTTTCCGTATATATTATACGAATTTTGGAGGTTCATCAGTCCTGGACTAAAGGAAAATGAACGTAAAACCAGTCGAGGCTTTATATTTTTTGCTTCTATATTGTTCTTTCTTGGGGTTCTATTTGGATATTATGTGGTAACACCATTGTCCATTAACTTCTTGGGCAGTTATCAAGTAAGCCCGGAAGTGATAAATCAATTCGATATTGGAAGTTACATTTCCCTGGTCCGCACATCGGTGTTGGCCTGTGGCATCATGTTTGAACTGCCAATCATCATCTATATCTTGACCAAGATTGGATTGGTTAACCCGGAAGGTTTGAGAAAATATAGAAAATTTGCTTTGATCATTGTACTGACAGTCTCGGCAATAATAACCCCACCAGATGTTGCCAGCCAGATAATAGTCGCCATTCCGATTCTGATTTTATATGAAATAAGCATTTTTATCTCAAAAATGGTGATCAAAAACCAAAAGAAAGAAAGCGCCACAGCTGCCCAGTAGTGATTTTAAGGAAAATGGACTGAAACAAAAACTCGATAAGCAATGAAGTTAAAAGCCGAAAATCTGATAAAATCATATAAAGG
>CAZMDY010000136.1:0-4988 GCA_964565295.1 uncultured Aequorivita sp.
ACAGTGCAGTGGCTTATGCATACGGTCAAGACCTTCGATTGGCCGGTGAATTTGTCCCAGGCACTGAAAGCTGGTTGAGTTTTGGGTATATGAAAACCGAAGAAAACATAAACGACCGCGGCTATATCCTGCGTCCTACCGATCAGCGCCTAAAGTTTGCCATGCTTTTCCAAGATTATGTAAAAGTGATCCCCGACCTTAAAATGTATCTAAACTTAACTTACAACACTGGTTTGCCCGGAGGTTCGCCCAGTTATGCCGATCCATATGACTATCAGGTACGCTTGCCCGATTACAAACGAGCGGATCTAGGCGTAAGCTACGTTATCATAGACGAAAACAAGTTGCGTGAAAGTGGTTGGCTCAAGCCATTTAAGGAGCTGACCATTGGTGCCGAAATTTTTAACATCTTCGACGTGCAGAACTCAATAACGAACACATACGTAAGGGATGTGTATACTAAGGTGCAGTATTCAATCCCAAATTATCTTTCTCCCAGGATTTTCAACTTGCGTACAACGATGAAGTTTTAAATGTGAATTGATCTTGCAAAGAAATTATATACTTATTCGCTGTGTAAAACCGCGTCCCAATCCGAAAGTCTAAAAATTCATTGTGAATTTGTACGTTCATTATTAAGCTACTCCCGATGTGTCCGGTGGAAGATTGAAAAAAACGATTGCGCTTGTTGCTTTTAAATAAACTCCTTTAAAACAGAAACCACAAAATCCACTTCTTCTTTAGTGTTGTAACTGGAAAAAGAAAACCGAATTGATGGTTTTTTGAGGTCTTCTTCTGAAAGGATTGCGTTCAAAACGTGGGATCCTCCTTCGCTTCCACTTTGGCAAGCACTTCCTTTTGAGCATGCTATACCCTTTAAATCCAACTGGAACAATAGCAGAACGGATTTTTCCGGAGGAATGGGAAGGCAGACATTCAGTACTTTATAGGTGCTGTTATCATTGTCTTCACACTTTCCATTAAATTGTACCCCAGGAATGGTTGCTTTTAATTTTTCTATAAAATAATCTTTTATTTCCTTCACATAGGCGCGTTCTTGCTCAAGGTTTCGATATGCGATCTTAAAGGCTTCCGCCATTCCGGCAATGGCATGGACAGCTTCTGTTCCTGCACGCAGGCCACGTTCTTGTTCACCTCCATGGATCATTGGTCGAATGCCCGTATCCTTTCGTAAAAAAGCAAATCCAGATCCTTTAGGACCGTGGAATTTATGGGCGGAAGCAAGTGCAAAGTCAATCGGTATTTCTTTTAGATCAAACTCATATCCTCCCATAGATTGTACAGTATCGCTATGAAACAATGCTTTGTATTTTCGGCAAAGTTCCCCAGCCTTTTGAAGATCAAGGATATTCCCAATCTCATTGTTCACGTGCATTAAGCTGACTAAGGTTTTTTTCGAGGGTTCTTTCAAAAGACTTTCTAAATGTTCAAAGTCCACCAATCCACAATCATCCAACTTCACAAAAACCAATTCGATCCCATATTTTTTTTCAAGCCATTCCAAAGTGTGCAACACCGCATGGTGCTCGATAGTGCTTGTTATAACCCGTTCTACTCCCAAATCCCTGACACAACTGGAAAGAATCAAATTATTTGCCTCTGTTCCGCCCGAGGTAAAGATTATTTCTTGAGCCGATGCATTAAGAAGCTCGGCTATTTCCTTTCTTGCGTTCTCCAGCAATGATTTGGACGATCTTCCATAAGAGTGGGTTGAAGATGGATTTCCAAATTCCGTTTTCAACACCTCGCTCATACAGGTAATTACTTCACTGCGGATCTGTGTGGTCGCAGCATTGTCAAAATAGACTTTTTTCATGATTCATTTTTAATTGAAAACCCATCGTCCAACTTTCGGAAAGGCAACAAAGCTTCCTCAATGGGAATGCGCAAAAATACACATAATATTTTTTTTGCCTCATTTGGATAAAAAAGAAATGTGTTACTTTGTGAATCGAAATAAATCATCTAAAAACCCAGTATGCAGGATTTACGCTTATCATCTTTGAGGTTGATCACTTGCTGAATTCTACGAAATTATAAAGCCATGCACCGAGCCATTGTTCTTCTTTTTTCAACATTTTTGCTGTTAGGTTGCAATGACGGCGACATCATCGTTACCAATTTTAGTTTTGAGAATGCTACACTAAAGACCTGTGGGACCGTTGGAAATTATGTTTTCTACAAGGAAAATCCCCAGGTTTTTGAAAGCCTTTCCTTGCGTTTGGCCACCACGGATTCCATTTATAAAGAAGCCGGCGAAAAAATATATGAATTGGGAGGGAATACAAATTTTGTAAATTACCGCAGCTATGATGGCCCTCTGGGCAATAATTATTTCTGCAACAGCATTCCTCCTGTTTCTCCAAATGTGGAAATGGATTATCTTGCTGTGTCAGGTTCAGCACATGTCATCGTAACTTTTAAGATTGAGGACCAAACCCTTCGAAAAAACGTTCAGGTTGTGCTTAAGGATGTCGTTTTGGTAAATGGGGATGTTCAAATAATAAAAGAAACACTAGACATGGGAATCATAGAAAATGTGGAAACTGTAGATTTGGACTTATAAACACATTGTAAAAAACTCTACTGTTTTACGTTTTGGAAAATATAAACTTCAGTGGCTCCCATTCCATATTTCTGATAGTCGGCATCGTAAAATTTTAGATTATCATAGTGTCTAAAGAGGAATTCAAGTTCGGAACGAAGCACCCCCTCCCCCACTCCATGAATGAACACCACCCGCTGAATACGCTTGGCCATTGCAAATTCAAGTTTACGTTTGGCTGTATCAATCTGTAGAGCAAGAATATCGTATGCATGTAAATGTTTGGAATTCGAAATTAATTGATGGCTGTGCAAATCCACTTCCATTGGCGGTTGTTGTTTCCCTTTGACCTTGGGTTTATTGACTTTTTTGGCTTGGCTCTGCTCTTTTTCAGAAAGAACAACTGAAAATTCCGTTTTGAACAAATTCTTATTGGATAGGGAACCGTCCATAACAACGATTTCACTTTGGGAAAAATCCAGTTCAAAGTCATCAGAGGTGCGAATTGTTACGATGTCACCCTTGATTTTTACAACTATCCCCGAAAAGGAATCGTCTATAACAGCAACTTTTTGACCAATTTTCATAAATGGAGTTTTTAACTTAAATTCAATTCGTTACGGTCTTGACAAACTATAATTTTTACAAGTTTTATAAGGTAAATACAGAATTTCTTTATAAATTTGCAGACATTTCTAACTCCCCCACAGTAATGAAAGTGTTATTAAAAAAGCAAAAATATGAAAAATACAGCGCTCTTTTTACCTTTTTTATTTACTTCGGTGGTTACCTTCGCCCAATTGACCGTAAAACCGACATCGGGCGGCTCAAATACAGATTCCTATATATATGTAAAGGATGAAATTATTTATGTTGAAGGAGAAATAGAACTTCAGAAAAACGCTCCGGGCGATTTTGAAGCTAGCATCTATTTACGAAATGGCGCACAGCTTCTTCAAGGCGGAACTGTTTCATCCAATACAGGCAACGGTTTTCTTTCCGTGCAACAGAACACTTCTCCCACCAATGCTTTTGCTTATTATTATTGGAGCTCTCCCGTAGGCAACGCAGCGATCGAACCTTCAGTGGGCAATACGAATTTTGGAATTGCCGGAATTTATGAAGACACGAATCCCGTGACTGGAGAAGGAACACAGGCGGCACAAAGTGCCCATATAGGCCAAAATGAAGGATTTTCAAGTCCATTGACCATTTCAAGACGTTGGATTTACACCTTGGCGACCCCTGGAACAGAAGCCGCAGGCAACTGGCAACGTATCAATGCAAACAACAATATACCTCCTGGTTTTGGGTTTACCATGAAAGGTGTTAATGAAGGAACGGCAAACTCAAATACCGCAAATACAACGCTTGACCAGACTTATGAATTTCGGGGAAGGCCTAACAATGGAGATTTTACCATTCCTGTAGCACCTCCTTTAAATTCTGATGCGATGATGACCCTTACCGGAAATCCGTATCCTTCGGCCCTGGACATGAACAAAGTGTACAACGATCCGGACAATAGTGCCTTGAGCGAAATTTATTATTATGATGAGGACCGGACTAGGATGAGCCACAACTACAATCAAAAACCCTTTGGGTATGGCGTTTGGGTGCCCGGCGGGATAGATACTATCCCAGGAGGCAACCCAGCGGCCTTTCCGGGAATATATACGCGGGCTTCATTTTATATCTGGAACCAGGGAGGTACGCATGGCGGATCTTCCACTGGACTCGGACAAAACAACAACAACAAACGATATGCCCCTATTGGACAGGGATTTATGTTTTTGGGCGAATCAAATGACACAGTAACCATAAAAAACTCCCATCGTGTATATATGCAGGAAGGTGCGGCAAATTATTCCGTTTTCCAGAGACCCGATGGAAGTGAAGAAAATTTGGCCCTTACGGCCAATAAATCACAACCAAGCAGCAATCCTTCTTTATCCACTTTTCAAATGGACAACCGCATGTCCCAATTAAGATTGTATGTGGTTTTTGACAATGCGCTTACCCGAGATTTGGTATTGGGCTTTTCACCACAAGCCACAGATGGTTACGACCGTGGATTTGACGGCTTAAGTCCGTTGGGAATGTCATCCGATGCCTATTTCCCTATTGGAACCGGAAACAACAAGAAGCCCTATGTTATTCAAACCACAAAATATGACCCTTTAAAAATGGTTCCAATTACCTTTAAACTACATAAAGACAGTCAAATCGAGATCCGTGCAGTGGAAGAGATCAAAAAACCTTATCAAAAGGCATATCTTTATGATTCGCAAGAAAATATTTATCGACCTTTAACCAAAGCACACAGTCTTGCCGGAACATTCACATTACCAGCCGGAACCTATAACAACCGCTTCTTCATTGTTTTCCGCGCAAAATCCAATCAGTCGTTCTCTATGGACGG
>CAZMDY010000137.1:0-4981 GCA_964565295.1 uncultured Aequorivita sp.
TTGAAAGTAAAAAGGGAGGTTTTAATAACGCCCCCGAATTCCGGAGGAATCCTGTTGTACTGTTGGGAAATGTTTACTTTTTTAAAATGTCCCTGAGGTTTCTATTTTATAATTCGTTTCCTTGTTAACAGACCACATTATCTTAACATTTCAATGAATGGAAACTGTAATAAATTTTGCTTTAATGAGGGGTTCTGTAATAAAGTTTGATTTGTTATTACTATTTTCGAAGGCGGTATAAACGTATTTCGACTGGATGGATAGATTTTAATATAAATGGAAACTGACAAAAAAAACTATCCAGACCCTGATAATCAGCTCTTTATTTGGTTCTGTCAAAGTTGCTAAGGTTTTCAGTTCATTGTTTTTTATTCCATAATTTGCTTTGGGTTTACTCCGGTTTCAGAAACTCAAAAACCTTATTCGTTTCCTGTTTTCATTACGTGAAACGAATATGGGTTAGGAATCGCTGGAGTAAAATTTGAAAACAAAACCCAATCCTGTGGAACTAACATTAAAATATGGTCGCCCAAGAAATAATGTTCGTTCTGGGAAGAGGGAATACCGCTGCAAAAGCAAGGATTTGAAAAAATAAGCCCTATAATATTCTTTAAAGCTAGATCCAACCCTTTTCCAGGCCCAATTTCATCAACTGCAAAACGGAGTTGGTGTTGGTTTTCCGGAAAATATTCTTTCGGTGGGTGCTGACGGTATGGGTGCTAATGGCCATTATTTCCGCAATCTCAGCGGTTTTGCATTCCGTGACGAGCAAGCGGAAGACCTCTGACTCCCGAGGGGTAAGAATGTTTTTGGAAGGCACCATCTCTTGGATTGGCTTTATGTCGATATAGGATGGCTCCCCCTCCAGGCCTATAATAGAGAGGACCATCTTGTTGGTTCGCTTGAGGTCGGTAATATCCGTAAAGATCACAAAAGTACGCAGTACCGCACCCTCTTCATCGCTTTGTATTACAGCTACCTGTTGCAGCAGTCTTTTTATCCTTCCGTTTAAATCCCGTTCGTTCGGACATCGACAGCCTAACCCGTCACGTGGCCCTGCGCCAACGCCATTTCTGAAATATTTTCTAAGAATTTGGATTTAAGCTATCACACTACCTGAAATTAATGCGAATGGATGAAAGCGAGCGAAAATTCTATGAGATTGAATCGTATAAAAACAGTTGGAGCGTATAGAAAGTTACGATATTGAATAAGCCGTATGCTGGATAAGTCCCTATACTTGCTTCCTGCAACTTTTCGTATTTTATTTCGTTTCTTTGTTAAAACGACCAATTTACCCTACCAATCAATGAAGCAATTTCTCTCCTGTTTTCTGATTTTCCTTTTTTCAGCTTTTTCTTTTGCACAAAACTTTCAGGTCAGCGGAACTCTTGTTGACAGAGAAACACAAGAACCTCTGGAGGCCGCAACCGTTTTTATGGAAACGGTGCGGGACAGTACTTTGCTGACCTATACCATTTCCGATAGAAACGGAAAATTTATGTTGGAAGGAAGTACATCGGTTAAAAATGCCCGGGTGAACATCAGTTTTGTGGGGTATGAAAATTTTCAAAGGGAAATTGAACTGGGTCCGAACAAAGATCTTGGAAATATCCCCCTTGCGTTTTCGGTTTCAAGTTTGGATGAAGTAATCATAAAATCCCGCGCGCCCATAACCATTAAAAAAGATACCTTGGAATTCAATGTGGCTTCTTTTAAGACAAAAAAGGATGCTACAATTGAAGATTTGCTCAAGGAGCTTCCCGGCGTTGAAGTAGATCTAGATGGAAATATCAAAGTGAATGGCAAGGATGTAAGCAATGTATTGGTGAACGGAAAACCGTTTTTTGGAAATGATCCTACCATCGCCACCAGAAACCTAACCAAGGAATTAATTGAAAAAGTTCAGGTTGTGGACACCAAAACCAAAGCAGAAGCTTTTACGGGCGAGGAAGGAGATAAGGAAAGTAAAACCATAAACCTTACCATCAAGGAAGAGAACAACAAAGGTGTCTTCGGAAGAGTAGCCGCTGGCGGTGGAACAGATGAACGGTTTGAATATGCCGGTCTTTTCAATTATTTTGACAATGATAGACGGTTGAGCGTTTTGGGCGGTGGGAACAACATTAATTCCCCAGGGTTCAGTTTTGGTGAAATCCGAAAAATGTTCGGGAATGCTAGGAATATGTCAATGAGCAGTTCTGGCGGATTTACCATTGATGGCCGTAGTTTTGGATATGGCGAAGGCATTGTGAACAGCCGCATTGCAGGGGCGAACTATGCCGATGTGATCAAAAAGAAAACAGATGTTACGGCCGATTATTTTTATTCGGGAAGCAATTCCTACAGCGATTCCAAGGTAGAAAGGGAGAATATTTTGCCCGACCGTCGTTATTTTACGGAAAGCGAAAATTCCAGTGAAAGCGAAACCGATAGCCACGCGGTAAATCTTGGTTTTGACATAAAAATAGATTCCACTTTTCTTATAAATATCAAACCGTCGTTTTCCTATAATAAATTGAAGGGCACGAGGAACAATGAATCGATGTCGATGGATGAAGGTCGTTCGTTGACAAATACTGCCATTTCAAGGAATTTCAGCGAAACGGACAGTCGAAGATTCAAAAACCAGGTGGATGCCACAAAAAAATACGGAAGCGCCGGCGGGTTTGTCAGGTTTAATTTCACCAATGAATGGAACTCCGACGAAGGCGAGGATTTTATGTACAGCGAAACACGGATTTTCGGCGAGGTCAACTCAGAGGAAATCAGGGATCAAACCAGGGATTCTGAAAAGGACAATACCAATTATTACACCCGAATAACATACCGATTGCCGTTGATGTCGAAAAAGTTGTTCTTGGACTTGGCATATACGCACCGTTTCAACCAAACGGAAAATAGAAAATCGGTTTTCGATTATGACGGAACTTCCCAATCCTATTCGCTTTTCAATACGGAATTAAGTACGGATTATTCATTTAAGGACACTCGGAGCACGCCTTTGGCTTCTTTAATTTTCAATAGTGAAAAAGGTTCACTGAATGTGGGGGCCGGGTACGTAATCAGAAAGTTGGAGGGAACCGATGGATTAAGGCCTGGGTTAAACGTCAATAACCGATTTGATGCGTTGGAAATGCACGCAAGAGGGAATATAAAAATATCATCCACTTCCCGGTTGTATTCGGGGTATACACTTCGGAACCAAGCGCCCCAGATTTTGCAGTTGCTTCCCAATACGGACGTATCCAACCCGCTGAATATCATTACGGGAAACCCGGATCTAAAACCAATAAACTCCCATTCGGTATATGTGAATTTCAACAATTACAATTTTCAAAAAGGCACTGGATATTATGGCAATTTAAACGCTAATATTGATGAAAATGCTGTAGTGGCGAAGACTACGGTAGATGAAAATAACATTCGGCATACCACTTATACGAACGTAAATGGAAAATTCAATATTTCCGGAAATCTGTCCTTCAACAATGAGCTCAAATTGGACAGTTTGCTAAGCCTTAAGCCCAGAATTGGGGTGTGGAGCAGATATCACCGCGATGTCAACTTTAACAATGAAACCGAATACCGGAGTTATAATTTCTCCGTAAACCCAAATATTGGCGTGACATTATCTTGGAGAAATGTTCTGGATATCAGAACGTATTATTCTGTCGGAATTGCACAAAACAGTTTTGAGGGCACGTTTTATGAGGATCGGGATTATTTGAGCCATAACGTAGATATCGGGACCAGTCTTTTTGTGCCGAAAAATCTTGAATGGCGGAACGATATCAGTTTCAGTTATAATCCGGACATACGCGCAGGCTTTCAGAAGAGTGCGTGGTTTTGGAACACCACTTTGGCCTATTCAATGTTCGAGGACAAAGCGACGGTAACCCTGAAAATATACGATCTCTTGAACCAGAACACCAATGCGCGCCGGTCATCATCGGAAAATTATATACAGGATAGCGTAAGCACGGTCTTGCAACAGTATTTTATGCTCGGCCTAAGCTACAAATTCAATACTTTGGGGAGTAAGGGTGAATCTGGCCGGAATAGGACGTTTGCTCATTAGGTAGATTACGACGTTTCGATTATGATCCCACTAAAAGAATGTTAGTAGATCACCTCCGCTTCAACTGCCACCGTCTGGCATTCTGTTGACTGCCAATGGGGGAGTTAAATTGATGGCCTTCATTAACTTGGCGGATGTTTTCAATGGTGTAAAAAGCATTGGGATGGTGTTCGTTGATACCTTTTACAAGACGTTCCAGATTTTCTCTTTTAACAACGAAGAAAACGATATTTACTTTTCCGCTTTTCCCTGTAGCATCTACAAGAGAGTAACTGAATTGATTTTCATGGAGGAATTCCACCATTCCTTCATTTATATCTTTAGCAATCAGTCGCAACACGGCCATTCCCACCGCAAGGCGCTCTTCCACATACATTCCAATATAGGTTCCGGCAGCGAATCCACCGGCATAGGCCAGGTAGGCAAATACATTGTCCACCTGCGCAATAATTTGGCCAACGGCAAGCAACCAAATAAAGGCTTCAAAAAACCCCAATATCGGTGCTATGGTCCGTCTGCCGTTCATAACAAAAATTATACGGATAGTTGAAAGTGTTACATCACATACTCGAGCTAAGAATATTAATAATGGAAGAATCAGGTATCTATAAAGATCTGAATCGATTCCCATATTGGTAAAAACCTCTTGCATAATTTTTAGTTTTTGTAGTGGTTACCCACATTTAGTACTGATCCTTGGATTAAATGCGGAATCATTTTGATTTGAAGCAACAAAGGTAATGGCTAAAATGAAGCAATGGGCTCTAAAAAATAATATTGACAAAATTTTAAGAAAGAGGTTGCGGTTTTCGAAAGCTAGTTTTTTTAGTGAGTTAAAATCATCGGATTGCCAAACTTAACATAACATCGAAATTCAATACTGTCGCAAGTTGTTATCTT
>CAZMDY010000138.1:0-2653 GCA_964565295.1 uncultured Aequorivita sp.
CTATCCTTGAACAAGATATTATTCTCTACTAGAAAAGTGCGTTTATAAATTTTGTTCCAAACTATAATGGAGATACTGCCCGATTCCTTCCAATATTTATCGCCCGGTACCACCTCTTTCAAAAGTTTGAATTTTTGGGGATGTTTTGTGGTTCTCACTTCAGTTAAACGAAAGTATCTGGCTTCCAA
Organism: uncultured Aequorivita sp.; assembly: GCA_964565295.1. Taxonomy (GTDB): domain Bacteria; phylum Bacteroidota; class Bacteroidia; order Flavobacteriales; family Flavobacteriaceae; genus Aequorivita. The sequence goes on from CAZMDY010000138.1 coordinate 189, forward strand.
AATTTCCAAATCTTCTTTAATTGCTTTTTTATATATCGTTTTCAGTATATTGGGGACCATAAAATCATCACTGTCTACAAACAGAATATAATCTCCTTTAGCCTGAGATAAACCCCAATTTCTACCCTTAGCCTGACCTTGGTTGTATTCAAATTTTTTTAATATAATTCGTTCATCATCGATTTTAAACTTCTCTAAAATCTTTAGTGAATTATCTGTGGAAGCATCGTCAATAATCAGAATTTCAACATCTTCCAAATCTTGGTTCAAAACACTTTGTAAGCATTTCTCTAAATACTCTTCTGTGTTGTAGACCGGAATTATAACAGAGACCTTAGGCTGCATTTCTCCTTCTTTTTACAACTATTATTAAAAAAAACAATGAGACTGACATTAACAATATTTCTGATACTATTCTGATATAGGCTACACCATGCAATCCATAAATAGGTATCAGAAAATAACTTCCAGCCACAATGGCGATCGTAAAGAATATATGGATCCATAAAAAAAGCTTGTCTTTATTCAAGCTCAAAAGTCCTTGATAACTAAAAAGATTATTCATGATAGTAAAAGCAGGCAAAAATGCTAAAATCTTTAAAGTTGGTACCGCATATAAAAAGTCCTTCCCAAAAATGATTGTAATTATTAATTCGGCAAAGATAAAAGTAATAAGCCCGATAATGAATGTAATGATAGCAATAACAATTGAAGCTTTTTTTATATGACTAATAAATAAATTTAAATCTTTTTTGGCCGTCTTGGTTATAAATGGAAAAAATGCCTGACTAAAGGGCAATAAAATCAAAACCTGAACAGTCATTACCAACTTATTGGCGGTTGAGTAAGCACCGACCTCCACATCCGTTCCAAATTTTTGCAGTAGAATAAAGGCATAACTTACAAAAAATGAAACCAATATTGTAGTGAGAAAAACGTTGAAACCATCTTTAAACTGCTGAACTACATTTTTAAAATATGGTCTGTGAAAACGGTAACTGAATTTAGAATAAAGAATATATAGGGCAACAATTCCAATAACGATTTGAGCCAAGGATAAAAACAAATTATAAATCCAGAAATCACTGCTTTGCCTGATGAAGAATATTACTCCGCTCACAATTATCAGTTTAATTCCAAAATTGATATATGCGATGGTGGCCAGTTTTTCCATTCCCTGAAAGAACCAGAGTGGGAAGAGCAAAAAACCAAAGTTGATGAGATAGGTAACCCAAAGAAGCGAAGACTTTTGGTTTAGAGTTCCGTCAAAATAAAGAAGTGCCCAGAAGATTAATGTGGCAATCAAAAATAAAATTAACTTAGCAATAAAGACATTAGTAATCAGTTCATTGATTTTTTCCTTATTGTTTCGATGAATGGATACCTCCCGAGTAGCAGTTAGATTAAAACCATAATCTATTAATATAGTGAAATAAAGGACAAATGTTCGGGCGTACTCCAATTTTCCATAATTTTCAATGCCAATAATCCTACTAATATAAGGTACTATAAGCAAGGGAATTACAAAATTGGCAATTTGGATCAACCCCAATGACGACATATTCTTAAATAGTGTCGACTTAAAAATCGTATCCATTGGGTTTGTTCTTAATTATTACTTGAAAGTGGGATGGAGGGAGAATAATATTTTATAATAAAATATATTTTTCATATTCTTTAAGCAGTCAGGTCATTTTCAAAACTGATTTCAGGCCTTCTTCCCAGTTTATACTTGGTACATTTAAATTGAGCCCTATTTTTTTGTTATTAAGAACACTGTATATTGGTCGCTCGGCAAAAGTAGCGTAATGGTTTGTTTCTGCAAGTCTTGAATCGTTCAATCTTCCTGTTTGCCGAAGTATCTCCTTTGCAAAACCATACCAGGTTGTTTCGCCGGCATTGCTGAAATGGTAAACGCCGTAATCTGTTGAATCTTGTGCAATTGTGTTTAATAATGCCTCGGCCAGATCGTTTGCGTTTGTCGGTGCTCCGGTCTGCTCCGTTGTAATGGTAAGCTGTTTATTCTCTTCGGAGTACTTTAAAATAGTTTTCAGAAAATTATGCCCGTATTGGGAATAGAGCCAAGAGGTCCGAAAAACGAAGTATTTATCACAGATTTCCTGGATATAGTGTTCCCCTTTTAATTTGGAAGCTCCGTACACATTCAGGGGATTAGTGGGGTCGGTTTCAATATACGGCTGCTTTTTTTGGCCGTCAAAAACGTAATCCGTGGAAATATGGAGGAGCACAGTGTTGAAATCCTTGCAGATTTCCGCCAAATTTTTAACCGCTTCCGCATTGATGGCAAAGGCTTCTTCTGGTTCGCTTTCCGCCTTTTCTACGTTTGTATAGGCAGCGGTGTTTATACAGTGGGTAAACCGATTTTTCTCAAATAAATTTGCAATTGAAGATCTTTTCAAAATATCCAATTCCTCTTTTGCGACAAATTCAAAATCAAATTCAGG
>CAZMDY010000138.1:2753-4944 GCA_964565295.1 uncultured Aequorivita sp.
GAAATAATCAATTCCCCTTCTGGAAGATGCCAATCCAAGGCTAACGTTGCGTCATTGTATATAATCCCTCCTTCTGAGGCTTTGTCGTAATAATTATCGCACTTATAAGAAAAAATAGATTCTTCGGATAGGGTAATAAAGCCGTGTGCAAAACCTCTCGGCACAAAAAGCTGTAAATGCTCCACATCATCAAGAATAACAGAAAACGATTTCCCAAAAGTCCTGGACTCCTTCCTCATATCGACCACGATGTCCAGTACTTTTCCTTTTACGACTTGCACGAGTTTGGCCTGTGCCATTTCACCCCTTTGAAAGTGCAGACCGCGCAACACTCCTTTTGTAGAAAAGGATTGATTGTCCTGTACAAAATTGGTTTTCAGCCCAGTAACTTGTTCAAAAAGTTTTTTATTATAGGTTTCATAAAACAAACCCCTATGATCTCGATACACATTGGGCTTTAGAATAAAACAGTCTTTTATAGGAGTATTTTGAAGTTTCAAATCTAATCGTGTTGTATTAAATGTTTTCCGTAGCCGCTTTTCAGCAAGGGTTCCGCCAAAGCGACTAATTGATTTTTTGATATATAGCCCATTTCGTATGCAACTTCTTCGATGGCGCCAATTTTGAGTCCTTGGCGTTCCTCGATCACTTCCACAAACTGTGCAGCTTGCATCAAGGAAGCAAAAGTGCCCGTGTCTAACCACGCCGTTCCCTTATCTAGGATTCTTACATTGAGTGTACCTTGTTTCAAATAGATATTGTTAACATCGGTAATTTCCAGTTCCCCTCTGGCGCTTGGTTTTATATTGGATGCTATTTCTACAACGCTGTTGTCGTAAAAATAAATTCCGGGAACCGCATAATTGGATTTTGGGTTCTCTGGTTTCTCCTCAATGGAAAGCGCCTTCCCAGTTTTGTCAAAATCCACTACGCCATATCGTTCTGGATCCAGGACGTGATAGGCAAAAATAATTCCGCCTTCTGGATCGTTGCTGGCTTGCAACAATTCCTTCAATCCGGACCCATAAAAAATGTTATCGCCCAAAATCAAGGCAACTTTGTCATTTCCTATAAATTCCTTGCCAATGATGAACGCCTCCGCAAGTCCGTTGGGATTGGGCTGTACGGCATACTGGAAATTGCACCCCAGTTTTTTTCCATCACCCAAAAGTTGTTTAAAAAGGGGCAGGTCCTGAGGTGTGGAAATTATAAGAATGTCCTTGATCCCCGCGTGCATAAGCGTTGATAATGGATAGTAAATCATCGGTTTGTCATAAACCGGCATCAATTGTTTGCTTACTGCCAAAGTAATTGGGTGCAAACGTGTGCCGGAACCTCCAGCCAAAATTATTCCTTTCATTGGTTAGTGTTTTGCCACAAATAATATTTGCGGTTCATTTATTAAAACAAATCGGAATGTGATCCGATCCTGATTAATTTTATGGTTTTTGGAGATTCTATTTGAAACCAGATAATGAGCAGGTCTGGTTTTATATGACATTCCCAATCGTCTTTGTATTCACCTTTCAATTTATGAGGCTTCATCTCCTTCGGAATCCCTTTAACACCTTGGTTCTCAAGAACAAGTAAAACCCTTGCAGCTTCTTCAAAATCGGAAACGTTTCTTTTGAAAATCCTTTTAAGATCTTTTTTGAATAAAGAAGTTTTAATTAAGCTATACATCAATCATTCTCGTTCCTAATATCTTCCAAAAATTTGTCCAAATCATTAATAGGTGTCATATTTATATCATTATGAGCCTCATAAATTGCTTGTTTGGTTTCCTCGTTGGGTATATGTCCCACTTCCCGATAAAGCAAATATTCAATATAATTATTTAAACTTCTATTTTGTGATTTCGCCTTCTCCTTAACTAGTTCCAACAACTCTTTGTCAAATCTTAATGCTGTCTGTACTTTCATTTGTCACTTTTTTAAAAATCAAAAGTATAAAATAACAATGTGTTATACAAGTGTTATTTACAATCTATCTCTATTCTCCAAATACCATTCGATTGTTTTCCGGATTCCTGTTTCAAAATTCTCCTCTGCTTTCCAGCCCAATTCCCTTTCTATTTTTGACGCATCAATTGCATATCTGAAATCGTGTCCTGGCCGGTCGTTTACAAAAGTTATTTGCTCTTTATAGGAAATATCCCTCGGAAGCATTTCATCCAACAATTCACAAATCG
>CAZMDY010000139.1:0-4940 GCA_964565295.1 uncultured Aequorivita sp.
GGACCCAAAATGGGGATGGAAGCCACCAGTCTTTCGCGTACCTTAAAATCTATGGAAAAAAAAGGGTTGATTGAACGAAGGCCAAACCCCAACGACGGCCGAAGCGTGTTGATTCATTTAACAAAATTCGGGAAAGAAATGCGCGCGTTTTCAAAAGGTGTGGTTCTTGGCTTTGATGAGGCGGTTAAGAAAAATATTTCGGCAGAAGATTTACATACATTCGTAAAAGTTGCCGATACCATCTCTGACCTCATACATTCAAAGAAAATATACGAGTAATTAATGCAGAATTCTAAATTCTGAATTCATAATTAAAAAAACATGTCGAAAAGAAGAATCAATAAAGTAGCTGTCATCGGTTCCGGAATTATGGGAAGCGGTATTGCCTGTCACTTTGCCAACATAGGTGTGGAAGTGTTATTGTTGGACATAGTTCCGCGCGAACTCACAGAAGATGAAAAGAAAAATGGACTCACTCTTCAAGATAAGACAGTACGTAATAGAATCGTAAACAACGAACTTCAAAAAGCCATAAAAAGCAATCCCGCCCCACTCTACCACAAGGATTTTGCAAAGCGGATTTCCACGGGAAACTTAGAGGACGATATTTCAAAAGTGGACACTGCCGATTGGATTATTGAAGTAGTGATAGAAAGATTAGACATTAAAAAGCAGGTTTTTGAAAATCTGGCAAAGTACAGAAAACAAGGGTCGTTGATAACCACAAACACTTCCGGCATTCCCATTCATCTAATGAGCGAGGGCCATAGCGAGGATTTTCAAAAACATTTCTGTGGAACACACTTTTTCAATCCGCCGCGCTACCTTCAATTGTTCGAAATAATTCCGGGGCCAAACACCAGTCCAGAGGTTTTAAACTTTTTGGAGATGTACGGCGAAAAATTCCTCGGAAAAACTTCAATAATCGCAAAAGATACGCCGGCCTTCATCGGTAACCGAATCGGGATCTTTGGCATTCAGAGCCTTTTTCACCAAGTGAAGGAAATGGGACTGACGATTGAGGAAGTGGATAAATTGACCGGTCCTATAATCGGCCGCCCAAAATCTGCAACTTTTAGAACTGTGGATGTGGTTGGTCTGGATACGTTGGTCCACGTTGCCAAAGGAATTTATGAAAACGTTCCGGAAGATGAGGAACACGGTATTTTTCAAATTCCCGGTTTCATCGATACCATGGTCGAAAACAAATGGTTGGGTAGCAAAAGCGGTCAAGGATTTTACAAAAAAGTAAAAAAAGATGATGGCAGCAGTGAAATTCTTTCGCTCGATTTAGAAACTTTGGAATACAGGAAAAGCAAAAAAGCTTCTTTCGCCACTTTGGAAAAGACCAAATCGGTTGATAATGTCATCGACCGTTTCCCTATTTTAATTGCAGGAGACGACAATGCCGGCGAATTCTACCGAAAGAATTTTGGGGCAATGTTCGCGTATGTTTCCAAAAGAATTCCTGAAATAACCGACGAGCTTTACAAAATTGATGATGCTATGAAAGCCGGTTTCGGATGGGAAAATGGTCCGTTTGAAATCTGGGATGCCATTGGCCTTAAAAAAGGGATTGAATTGATTCGAGAATTGGGCAAGGAACCTGCGGAATGGGTTAACGACATGCTTAAAAGCGGAATAGATTCTTTCTACAGAGTAAAAGATGGACAAACATATTATTATGCCATACCCTCTGGAATGCCGGCAGGAACCGAAGGGGCATACTTGCCAATTCCCGGACAGGATTCGTTCGTCATCCTGGACAACATCCGCAAAACTTCTGAAGTCTTCAAGAACAATGGCGTGGTGGTTGAAGATTTGGGCGATGGAATTCTGAATGTTGAATTTCGAAGCAAAATGAACACCATTGGCGGCGATGTTTTGGCCGGTATTCACAAGGCCATAGACATTGCCGAGAAAGATTTTGACGGATTGGTAATTGCCAACCAAGGGAAAAACTTCTCCGTGGGCGCCAACATCGGAATGATCTTTATGATGGCCGTGGAACAAGAATACGACGAACTTAACGCTGCTGTTAAATACTTTCAGGACACCAGTATGCGCATCCGCTATTCTTCCATCCCAGTGGTGGTCGCACCTCATGGGATGACACTTGGTGGCGGTTGTGAGTTTACGCTCCATGCCGACCGGGTAGTTGCAGCGGCCGAAAGTTATATTGGTTTGGTCGAATTCGGCGTTGGCGTGATTCCAGGCGGTGGCGGTTCCAAGGAAATGGCGATGCGGGCCAGTGACACCTTTATGAAAAACGATGTTGAACTGAACCGACTTCAAGAATATTTCCTGACCATTGGAATGGCAAAGGTTTCCACTTCGGCCTATGAAGCTTTCGACACCGGAATTCTTCAGAAGGGAAAAGACATTGTTATTGTCAACCAAAAAAGACAAATAGGGGCCGCAAAAGAAGTTGCGCGCTTTATGGCGGACCAGGGTTATACAAAACCAATTCCAAGAAAAGATATAAAAGTGCTCGGAAAACAAGCTTTGGGAATGTTCCTGGTGGGAACAGATCAAATGCTCGCCGGAAATTACATCAGCGAACACGACAAAAAAATAGCCAATAAACTGGCCTACGTTATGGCAGGCGGCGATTTAAGCGAAGCCAGCTACGTAAGCGAACAATATTTACTCGATTTGGAGCGGGAAGCATTTCTAAGTTTGACCGGGGAAAGAAAGACTTTGGAAAGGCTTCAGCATATGATTCAAAAAGGGAAACCTTTGAGAAATTAGAATTGAGCAGTTAGAATTGAGTAGTCAGAAATTAATAATTGAGAAAAAAGCCCAATGTCAAAAAAGTTTAAGGGAAAATACAGAATAGAAAAACCTCGAGCCAAACATTGGAATTATGGATGGAACGGGGCTTATTTTGTTACTATGAACACTAAAAACCGGATAAGACACTTTGGCCATATAGAAAACGGAGAAATGTACCTGTCAGAAATCGGAAAAATAGCATACAGTTGTTGGGCAGAAATCCCGGATCACTTTCCTTTTGTAAATTTAGGAGCTTTTGTCATTATGCCCGATCACGTTCACGGAATCATCATCATAAGCAAAGAAGACAAAGACAAGACCCCGGAAGATATAATTACACACCCAAGCGATAGAGATGGCGTTGGAAATCGGTTTGGTCCGCAATCCAAAAATCTGGCATCAATAATCAGGGGTTTTAAGGTGGGAGTAACAAAAAACGCTCGATTACTATTACCAAGCTATGCTTGGCAACCCAGATATCACGACCGAATCATCCGGGACCAACTCGCATACGAACAGATAGAAACCTATATAATCAACAACCCAAAAAACTGGACCGGATAACCCCGAGAAGTAAAGCCGCAGTAAAGACGCAAAATCTTGCGGCTCCCGACTCATAATAAAAAAAAGACACCCAATAACTATGAAAACTGCATATATAGTAAAAGCCTACCGCACCGCCGTAGGCAAAGCACCACGCGGACTCTTCCGCTTCAAGCGTCCTGACGAACTCGCCGCAGAAACAATCAGCTATATGATGGAGCAGATGCCACAACTGGACAAAAAACGTATTGACGACGTAATCGTGGGCAATGCAATGCCCGAAGCCGAACAAGGGCTGAATATGGGCCGTTTTATTTCCTTGATGGGACTGAACACAGTCGATATTCCAGGGATGACCGTAAACCGTTATTGCGCTTCGGGACTGGAAACTATCTCCATCGCAACCGCAAAAATCCAAAGCGGAATGGCAGACTGCATCATCGCCGGTGGTGCAGAAAGTATGAGCTACATCCCAATGGGTGGTTATAAGCCCGTGCCAGATTATAGATTGGCGAAGGAAGGCCTCGAAGACTATTACTGGAATATGGGTTTAACGGCCGAGGCTGTTGCAAAAAAATACAATATTTCCCGTGAAGATCAAGACGAATTCGCCTATACAAGCCATATGCGGGCTTTAAAAGCCCAAGATGAAAACCGTTTTCAGGATCAAATAGTTCCCATTGAAGTGGAGCACACATTCGTAAACGATTCAGGTAAAAAGGTTTCAAAAAAATATACAGTGGATAAAGATGAAGGCCCACGAAAAGGAACCAATATGGAGGCTCTTTCAAAATTAAGACCAGTTTTCGCAGATGGCGGAAGCGTGACGGCTGGAAATTCATCACAAATGAGTGACGGCGCAGCTTTCGCAATAATTATGAGTGAAGAAATGGTAAAAGAATTAAATCTTGAACCAATTGCAAGGTTGGTGAGTTTTGCGGCTGTTGGCGTTGAACCGAGTATTATGGGAATCGGTCCAGTGTATGCCATTCCAAAAGCATTGAAACAGGCAGGTATTAAACAGGAACAACTGGAGTTGATTGAATTGAACGAAGCATTTGCGTCACAATCCTTGGCGGTCATCCGCGAACTTGGACTTGAAAAAGAAAAGGTAAATGTCAATGGAGGAGCAATCGCCATGGGCCATCCCTTGGGTTGTACTGGGACAAAACTTTCGGTCCAACTTTTTGACGAAATGCAGAAACGCAATCTCGAGGGAAAATATGGAATGGTAACGATGTGCGTAGGAACTGGGCAGGGGGCTGCGGGGGTTTATGAGTTTTTAAAGTAAAAAGGAGAGTAAAGAGTAGAGAGTATAAAATCTGACGTAATAAAGATAAAAAGGCACAATTACAAAAATCTAAAAATATGGCCATTGGGTTCAGAAATCGCAAATGAAATTTCGGATATTTTAATGGTCTTTCCTAAGCACAAACGTTAAGATTGAGTACACCAAAGAGTCGATGTTCCGTTCCTATGCCTAATAACATAACCGAAGGTTCTGGACGAAGTGATAAAGCTTTTAGCAACTTCTAGATTACTTTATAGGCTCTTCCTTTGAATTGGGAACCCAACTTTTGGTAGCAGGGCAGCGAAAATATATAGCTAACGAAACACTGAAA
>CAZMDY010000140.1:0-4894 GCA_964565295.1 uncultured Aequorivita sp.
ATGAAAGAACTTATGAGGCCATACAGGTATTCACCAAAAACAACAAACTAAACTTTCCGGTAAATTTCAACCTGTTTGATCAATGGGAAAATATTTCTGTATTGTCCGAAACTATTTTGCCCACCGATCTTTTTGTGCTTATTTCTTCGAGAAAAGGATATGTTTCCTATTTTGGTTATTTGGACAGGATCCCTTCAAAAATGGAGCGTAGTTTTCCTAGTCTAAGTAAGATTATTGTTTATCCACAATAACTGAGTTAAATGGTTTTTATAAATTTCTGAAATGAAAAAACTAACCTTCTTGGCAACATCTATACTTGTGCTATCGCTTCATTCCTGCAAGAAAGAAGATGCCGTAACCTGCATTACCTGTATTTCTCCAGACACTCTAAGTTTTGAACTTTGTAATGAAAATGATGGAAATGCTTCGGTCAATGGAGAAAATACTGGCACGCCCTACGACACGTACCTTTCTGGTTTACAGGCGTCTAATGTAGAATGCGGAAATTAATCTTAAATTCTTCTTAAAATTTTAAAATAATTTTCACATCTTTGCCTTTAACCTTAACAACATTTTTATGAAAAAATTATTATTAAGCGCCGCTATTCTAGGCTTGGTTATTACAACTTCATGTAGTAAAGATGACGACGGCGCAGCAAGAGAATGTGTCACATGCAATATGAGTGGTTTAACTGCTGAATATTGTGATAATGGAGACGGGACTATGGACATGACGGTAGGAGGGCAGACCGAAACTATGGATTTGGATGGCTCCAATTTTAATGATTACATCAACGCACTTCGCCAAATGGGAATGTGCAATTAGAAACAAAATAATAGTAAATTTAAAGCCCGTATTGCGGGCTTTTTTTAATCGTTCAACTTAAGCACCGCCATAAACGCTTCCTGGGGAATTTCCACATTACCGATCTGGCGCATCTTCTTTTTCCCTTTTTTCTGCTTTTCCAAAAGTTTTCGCTTTCGTGAAATATCGCCACCATAACATTTTGCAGTCACATCCTTCCGAAGTGCTTTTACAGTTTCACGGGCAATAACTTTTGCTCCAATGGCCGCTTGGATTGGAATATCAAATTGTTGCCTTGGGATAAGCTGTCTTAGTTTTTCACAGATTTTCTTTCCAATATCGTAAGCATTGTCGGCATGAAGTAATGCGGAAAGCGCATCCACAATGTTCCCGTTGAGCAGTAAATCCACTTTTACAAGTTTAGAGGTCCGCATACCGATGGGTGAATAATCGAAGGAAGCATATCCTTTTGAAATGGTTTTTAATCTGTCGTAAAAATCGAAAACGATTTCTGCCAAGGGCATGTCGAAAGTTAGTTCCACACGTTCTGTGGTAAGATAAGTCTGATTGACTATTTCCCCCCTTTTCTCGATACACAACGACATTACAGGGCCCACATAATCTGATTTGGTAATTATGGTTGCTTTGATATAAGGCTCCTCTACGCGGTTTAATTTCGAAGGATCGGGCAAGTCGGAAGGGTTATTCACCAAAATTGGCGTGTCGGGCTCTCTATTAGTGTAAGCACGATAGGAAACGTTGGGAACGGTGGTGATTACAGTCATATTAAATTCCCGTTCGAGTCTTTCCTGGATAATTTCAAGATGGAGCATTCCCAAAAATCCACAGCGGAAACCAAAGCCCAGAGCGGCAGAACTTTCTGGTACAAAAACCAAGGAAGCATCGTTTAGTTGAAGTTTTTCCATTGAATTTCGCAACTCTTCATAATCCTCGGTATCGACAGGATAGATTCCTGCGAAAACCATGGGTTTCACATCTTCAAACCCTTCAATCATATTTTTTGTTGGATTCTTTGAGTCGGTAATTGTGTCTCCTACCTTAACTTCCTTCGCTTCTTTGATTCCGGTGATGAGGTATCCCACATCTCCAGTTTTGATCACCTCCCTCGGGAATTGTTTCAATCTTAAAGTTCCAACTTCATCTGCATAATACGATTTTCCGGTGGCCATAAACTTGATGTGCTGTCCTTTTCTGATTTCACCGTTCAAAACCCGAAAATAGGTTTCCACCCCGCGGAACGGATTGTAGACTGAATCAAAAATCAAGGCCTGCAACGACTCATCGGGATTGCCTTTTGGTGGAGGAATCCGTTCTATAATTGCACTTAGGATTTCTTCAACCCCCAATCCTGTTTTTCCACTTGCCGGAATTATTTCTTCGGGCTTGCAACCCAATAAATCAACAATATCATCACTTACTTCGTCTGGGTTTGCCGAGGGAAGGTCAATTTTGTTCATTACAGGAATGATCTCCAAGTCGTTTTCTAAAGCTAAATAGAGATTGGAAATAGTCTGCGCTTGTATACTTTGAGCGGCATCCACAATCAACAATGCCCCTTCGCAGGCAGCAATGGAGCGGGAGACTTCATACGAAAAATCAACGTGGCCGGGCGTGTCGATAAGGTTTAGGATATAATTTTCGCCTTTGTACATATACTCCATTTGGATGGCGTGGCTCTTAATAGTAATGCCTCGTTCGCGTTCCAAATCCATGGAGTCCAGCAATTGTTCCTGTTTTTCACGACTGGTCACTGTTCCTGTGGCGTCCAAAAGTCGATCGGCCAAGGTGCTTTTTCCGTGGTCTATGTGTGCAATGATGCAAAAATTCCGGATGTTCTTCATATAAATCCTTTCTCAGGGTTTAGCCTGCAAATATAGGTTATTTGTGGGATTATTTGGACGTGGGATCCGGAGATTGAAAAACTGAAATTGAGGCTACTATGGTTCAAATATAGAATCCCGTATCATTAAAAAAAAAAAGAACATGCCATTACTTAGAGAAAATAAAATAATCACAACCGTAAAAAAAATTATATACATGGCTTAGTTTCAAATATTAAAAAGGGTAAGTATCTTTGCCCAAACTTAAAACCAAAACAATGATCAAAAAATATGTACTGCTACTTCTTATCGCAATTTCACCTTTAGTGACTTTTTCACAAACTGAAAATGAACAGGATTCAATTATTAACGGGTGGAAACGATCGGGGAATATCTCTTTACTTTTCAATCAGGCTGCTTTCAACCACGAATGGACGGGTGGGGGAACCTCAAATTATTCTGGTAACATTTCACTAACGTTCGATTTTAATTACCGTAGGGACAAATTGAGTTGGGACAACAGGATTCTGGCCGATTATGGGATGTCTAGGAACAAAGATGATAAATATTCGCGTAAAACAAACGATCGTCTAGAGCTAAACTCCATCTTAGGACGTGAGATCAATGAATCGGAATGGTATTATTCATTTTTCGTCAACTTCAAGACACAGTTTGCCAAAGGCTATGAATTCGATAAAGATCTTGATCCTTCCGATCTTGGGTACCGTACTGAAACCACTCGTTTTATGTCTCCGGGATATTTACAGTTTGGTCCTGGAATATTGTGGAAAAAGAATGACAATCTATATGTAAATATTGCGCCTGCCACTGCCAAATTTGTTTTTGTTAATAAGGATTTCACAAGGGTGGATGAAAGCATTCCAGGAGCTGTGGATGCCTATAACGAAAATAGATATTTTGGTGTAGATGCGAACGAAACCAGTCGTTTTGAGTTTGGAGCATCGATTTCGGGTTATGCCAAATTTGATATTATGAACAATATTTCGGCCGAAAATATTCTGAATCTATATTCCAATTATTTAGAGGATCCACAGAATATTGATATTGACTATACCTTAAATCTGGTCATGAAAGTAAACCAGTATATTTCGGCCAATGTTACGTTCCAAGCCATTTATGACGATAATGCGGCACAAGGTTTCCAAATTCGTGAGGCATTGGGGATTGGCGTTACGTATGGTTTTTAGAACAGTATTCGAATTAAATAAAGTTGCCGAATATCGGCCATTAAAAAACCTCGCAGAATGAATTTGCGAGGTTTTTTGATAAGAAAATGCATTTGTATGTATTATCCGGCTAAAGCTTCCGCTCCACCAACAATTTCTAGGATTTCATTCGTAATCGCTGCTTGACGTGCTTTGTTGTATTGCAAGGTAAGCGCATCGCGAAGTTCAGTGGCGTTATCTGTTGCTTTGTGCATAGCAGTCATTCGGGCTCCATGTTCGCTTGCCACGCTGTCCCTTAGCGCTTTGAACAATTGTGTTTTTAGGCTTTTGGGAATCAGTGCTTCTACAATTTCTTCGCGCGAAGGCTCAAAGATATAAGAAACTTCTGATATATTTTGTCCGTCTTCGGAAGGTAAAATTGGCATAATTGGCAAAAACTGCTCTGTCATTACAAGCTGGGTTGCTGCGTTCTTAAAGCTGTTGTAAACCAACACAATTTTGTCGTATTTTTCTTCTGAAAAAAGTTCCATTAGCTTTTCTGCAATCTGAGAAACATTTTCAAAAGAAAGGTCATCAAAAATTTCGTTATTGTTCTCTAATATGGAGTGTTCTTTTTTAAGAATATCATTTCCTTTTTTGCCCAAAGTCAAAAAATCCACCTTTTTCCCCCGAAAAGTTTCGGAGGCCAAGTTTCGGGATTGTTTTATGATATTAGTGTTGAATGCTCCTGCCAAACCTCGGTTACTGGTAATGGCAACGACCAATACCTTCCTCACTTCCCGTTGCTCTGCGTATTTTCCACCAGCATCCTCTTCCAAAGAAGCACTCAAGTTCTGCAACAATTCACTCAGTTTTTCAGAATAAGGACGCATTGCAGTAATTGCATCTTGTGCTTTTTTCAACTTTGCAGCAGAAACCATTTTCATGGCACTTGTGATCTGCATTGTTGACCCCACCGAGGATATTCTACTACGTATTTCTTTTAAATTGGCCATTTTTTTAATTATGAATTATGAATTCAGAATTATGACTAAATATAATTATGAATTTTTAATTATAGT
>CAZMDY010000141.1:0-4866 GCA_964565295.1 uncultured Aequorivita sp.
GTTTAATATTAAATTCAATGCCCACATTAATGAAAACAGCCCTCGTTGTGGTTACCAATGAAATGGCCCCACCATTTTTATTTTGATAGGTCAATTCCCCCGCTGTAATCCTTAACGGGTTGTCAAATTTCGTAAATTCACAGGTGACGGTCACAAAGCACGGCATATTGTTGATGTTGCTGAAGTTCTGTGCCATTTCTTTGGTAAATATAGCTTCATGAGCCAGACCATCCTCCCCGCCGTGTCCAAAATAATTCAAAACTATGGCGCCCGCATCCACTGCGCTTTTAAAAGCTTCATTGACTTCTGGATACCTGTTTCCACCTGCTGAGGCTTGTTGCTGAAAAGCATCGCTATGGATTTTTTTGACATTGATAAAAGGTTTCTTTTCTGAAATGGTATCCCCGAGGGCATCAAGACTTTCCTGCAATACCCGTTCGCCTGCATCATCTGGGTCATCAGAAACGAGGACAAAGTTGGTGCGCCAATTCCCATAAGAATTCTCAGAAGCATAATTGATTATTTTATCAACCATAGCGTTTGCCAGGGAAACGTTGTCCACTATCATTCTTCCAATAGCAATATCCAGCTTATCGATATCGTTGTATTTATTCCCATTTTCGTCATAGGAGTAACTGCCAATGGTGCCTTCAGATTCATCAAGATTCCCAAAGAAATCGTCAGACATAAAGGAGTAAGTGTCGCTTAATCCCTCAAGCGTATGGAAGGTAGGGACAATATTGTTATTGTTTTGCAACCGGTTTTTGTAATCGACGGACGTATCGCCCAGGATTCCGAGATATTTTAAGCGTTTGGAAGGTTCGGACGCATTGCTATACACATATCGAATAAAATTTCGGATAGCGCCAATATCCTGTTTTCCCGAACTGAATTCCTCATAGATTTTATCTGTAGTAACCACTTTCACATTCAATCCCCGATTCTTGTGGAATGATGCTAGCCTCAGAGCAGGTTGTATCAGAAATGGTGCGGTCACGATAATATAATCTACATCCTTAAAATTTCCGTTTTCGTCTTTAAAAATGCTTCCTTTCAGGTCTTGGTTCGTCACGGACGAATTGGATATTTTTACTGGTGTAAAATAATCGCTCGGATTGATGGCCACGTATTCCCTAACCTTTCCCAAGTTTTGTTTGAACGACAGGGAGGATGCATTTGTTTCATTCCGTTTAGTAGTAATAAAATATGGATCGGTTACATCCCAGATCTGGGAAAATTGGGAAGCATTGGCTATTTGATATTCCCCCACCCCGGCCAAGTCTGCGGTTTCATTGTTTCTAAATGCGAGCTGCCCATTTACTCCAATCAACTCCCTTGTAGCTTCCACACTTACATAGTCCAAATAAGCCACACTCGATGGATTGCCGGAATTATTGTAAACGAAATCCACTTTTACTGTTTCTCCTCCGGCAGGGACTTCACCTTCAAATTGGCCGGTTCTCAACAAAACACCCCGGGAGAGTGCAGAAAAAACAAGAGGATTCAGTCCGGTGCCGTTAATGGTCATCGCCAAAGAAGTAGCGCTTTCAGAAGCCGCCGCAGCCTTGATGACCACTTTCATCGGCTGACCAGCGACTATATTTGGAAAACTGAATTCATAATTTTGTTCTCTATTGATATCAAATCGGTCACCGAACCATTTTCTACCCATTTTGGTGGGGTTTTCCTCGTCCTTCTCGTGGAATTGATATTCGTGGAATCTCGAAATAACGTGGTCGGCGGGATTGGATGGTTCAACCATTTGGGCCACCCGTTTGCCCGGCCCACCGCTGTCGGTAATATAATAGTAGGAATCGTCGCTATATGGGTTTAAATTGGAATCATTTTCAAGCACATATCCTTCGGTATTAGAGCCATAGAACAATATGTAGTCATTCGCGTCAAATTTTCCATCTTCTTCCCCTACCACTTGTATGGAGGTTTCGGGCAGGTCAAATATTGCGTTTTGGGAATTGAGCAAGGGTAAGGTTTTCCCGCCATTTCCGTAAACTTTCAGATTCCGAGGATTGATTCCATCAATGTCCATTCCCAAGCTCTGCAAAAAAGAATTGTCTATTTTATGGACACCGGTTTTTTCTACTTTGAACTTAAACCATCTTCCTGTTGCAAGTACTGAATTGGTCAATGAAGGCGGCGCATTTCGATTTTGAGGGCCATAACCGTAATGAACAGTAAATGAAACCACTTTTTGCAGAACTCCGTTGTTTCTCACCACTGGGGAAACAGTTAAAATGGTGTAAATCGTTTCTCGCGCCAGTGTAGTTCCAATAGAATAGGTTAGTTGGTCGGGAACCAAATTTGTGTTGATCTTGGCCAATTCGGAGGCGGTCAAAGAGGCGTAGCCCACATTAGAAAGTCGGACCGTATTTTTATCGGCAAAATTGGAATCTTCCCATTGTGTTGTATATATAGGTGCAAGCGGTCCGAGCTCCAGTTTCAGAACATCCTTATTCCCGCCTTGGTCCACAGAAGATCTTTGTTGAAAAGCGGTTGATCTTGCTTGGCTTTGCCCATCCCAGTTTATTTTAATAGATTTTGACTGGGCTACGGTCACTGCTGGCAGCACAAAGAACAACAAAATAAATAGTACGTTTCTCATCAGTTTATTTAACGCCCCAAATATACGGTTAGTATTTTGCAATAAAATATCATTGACGCCAAAGTACAAAAGTTGATTAGGATAATAAAATTAAAACTAATACGTTTGCATTGCAGAAATTGATTGGAACGCCCACCCATTGTAATTATAACAAAATAATATGGTGGATTTATCGTTAATTACTATATTGCGAACCAATTTTATCATACCTGAATCTATGATGTCAAGAAAAAACCTAGCTCTAAGACTATTTGCTACTGTTGCGATCGCCACTTTATTTGTGGGTTGCAGCAAAACACGGGATTACAAGAACAGCTCACGCGCTACGGGCTGGAAATTGAACGCCAAAGAAGGTGGTTTTCAGTACAATCCCAAAACAAAGGAACAAGAAACCGGACCAGGTCTTGTTTTCGTAGAAGGTGGAACTTTTACCATGGGTAGGGTTCAAGATGACCCCATGCATGACTGGAACAATACTCCCACCCAGCAACACGTCCAATCTTTTTATATGGATGAAACCGAAGTAACCAACCTGATGTACTTAGAGTATCTTGATTGGTTGAAAAAAGTATTTCCCCCAAGCAACGAAAACTACAGGAATATATATGACGGAGCCGTTCCTGATACCTTGGTTTGGAGAAACCGTTTAGGATATAATGAGGTTATGACAAATAATTATTTGCGCCATCCTGCTTATGCAGAATACCCTGTAGTTGGTGTAAGTTGGATCCAAGCTGTGGAATTCAGCAATTGGAGAACAGATCGGGTAAACGAAATGCTTTTAGAGCAATCAGGAATCACTGCAAGAAACAGCCGTTATGAGACCGAACCAGGTGCCTCTTTCAATACAGAAACCTATTTAATGGCCCCAACTCTCGCTTATGGTGGAAATGACTCCATAACCCGTGGAGGAAGAGCTTCCGAAAGAATGGCAAGCAGAAGTGCTGACAGTACCAATCTTTATATCCAACAAAAAGATGGGGTTTTACTTCCAGCATATCGATTGCCTACAGAAGTAGAATGGGAATATGCAGCTTTGGGTTTGGTTGGATTACGTGAATATAATGTTTATCGCGGCCAGAAAAAATACCCTTGGGAAGGGCAATACACCCGTTCAGGGAAAAGAAGGTCCCGTGGTGACCAATTGGCTAACTTTAAACAAGGCGCTGGTGACTATGGAGGAATTGCCGGATGGAGTGACGACGGTGCAGATATTACCGCACAAGTGAAATCCTACCCTCCAAATGATTTTGGTCTTTACGATATGGCAGGAAACGTGGCAGAATGGGTTGCAGATGTTTACCGCCCGATTATTGACGACGATTTCAACGATTTCAACTACTACCGTGGAAATGTGTATACTAAAAATGCGATTGGAGAGGATGGAACAGTGAAGCTGATCACCGAGGACTCCATCGTTTACGATACTTTAAGTAACGGAAAAATAGTAGCGCGCGGCCTTCCGGGGCAAATATTGAAAATCCCAGTTGATGAGGACGAAACCTATCTTCGAACCAACTTCTCAAAAAGTGATAATCGCAACTTTAGGGACGGAGACAAACCTTCCACCCGCTATTATCAGGCTTATGGTGAGGAATCAGAGGAACTTGAAGAAGGTGAGCGCATGTACAACGCCCCACTTCCTAGAGTATACGCCGATAGCGCTGGGACACTTGATCGACAATATGACAAAACATCTTCTAGAACAACTCTGGTAAACAATGAAGCCCGCGTATATAAAGGTGGCTCCTGGAGAGATAGAGACTACTGGTTGGATCCCGCACAACGGCGATATTTTCCACAGGATATGGCTACAGATTACATTGGATTCCGCTGTGCTATGAGCCGAGTGGGCTCAAAATCGAAAGAAGGGAAACGTGCACGAAATTAAAATCCTTTAAAAAATCATAACAACTGCCCTCCATAATATTTATTATGGAGGGTTTTTTATATTGACGTTATGGACATAGCAAGACTTTATCACCATTTTTTGAAAAGCGCTGGGGTGTGTACGGATACCCGACAAATTTCTGACAATTGTTTATTCTTTGCCCTTAAAGGAGAAAATTTCAACGGGAACTTGTTTGCACAAGAAGCTTTGGACCAGGGAGCCCGAATGGCAGTAGTGGATGATGAGACGCATCACACATCCACTGGGGAAACATTTTTGGTTCAAAATACTTTGCTGGCCCTCCAGGAACTTGCCTTATTCCATCGAAATAAGATAAAAGCAACAATTATTGCAC
>CAZMDY010000142.1:0-4834 GCA_964565295.1 uncultured Aequorivita sp.
AGGTATATTGCATTAAAATAACCATGGCCATTCTTCTTTCCTCTTTCGGCTCTTGTTTTGGGGTATTTTCAAGCCTTCCCTACCCAACAATGTCGACTATATTAACCTGTATATTTATTTTAGGATGGGCCAAGCTGACCTCCTAAAAGCGCTTGCTTTTGTTTGCTGTGTGGGTATGTACGCTTCCTGTTTTCCTTCTAAAAATAAAAACCCAACAACCGTGCGGATCACACATCGATTATTGGGTTAAAGCTAACCTTAATGGGCCGTTTTTAAGTGGCCATTAAACTGTATTCAATTAGAAGAATCCTTGTTTATTCTTATCATATGAAATCAGCATGTTCTTGGTCTGTCGGTAATGGTCAAGCATCATTTTATGGTTTTCCCTACCAAAACCGGATTGTTTATATCCGCCAAATGGCGCGTGTGCAGGATAGGTATGGTATTGGTTTACCCACACTCTACCAGCTTGGATGGCGCGTGGCACTTGGTACATTTCGTGTGCGTCGCGGGTCCAAACTCCTGCTCCCAGACCATAAATGGTGTCGTTTGCAATTTCAATGGCCTCCTCAGTGGTTTTAAAGGTAGTAAGTGAAACTACAGGCCCGAATATTTCTTCCTGGAAAACACGCATCTTATTATTCCCTTTCAGAATTGTAGGTTGGATATAATATCCATTTTCAGTATCGCCGTTGTGCTTTTGAACGGCTCCACCAACCAATACTTCGGCTCCTTCTTCTTTCCCTATATCAATATATTTTAATATCTGATTGAATTGGGCTTCAGAAACTTGGGCACCGATCATCGTCTCAGGGTCCAACGGACTTCCGTATTTAATCGCTTTAATGCGTTCAACCACTCGTTCTATGAACTTGTCTGCAATACTTTCGTGGACCAGAATTCGTGTGGGTGCGGTACAGATTTCCCCTTGGTTAAGCGCAAAGAACACAGCTCCCTCAATAGCTTTATCCAAAAATTCGTCGTCGGAATCCATTACCGATGGAAAGAAAATATTCGGTGATTTCCCGCCGAGTTCCATTGTGGAAGGAATTGCGTTTTCAGATGCATATTTCATAATGTGCTTCCCTGTCGCGGTGGATCCAGTAAAGGCGATTTTGCTAATTCTTGGGGAAGTGGCCAATGCTTGCCCTACTTCTATCCCAAAACCGTTCACTATGTTCAGCACGCCCGCTGGCAAAACGTCCTGAAGTAGCTCCATCAAAACCAATATGCTGGTGGGTGTTTGCTCGGCTGGCTTCATAACAATGGTATTACCGGCCGCCAAAGCAGGAGCAATTTTCCAAGTGGCCATCAACAGTGGGAAGTTCCACGGAATAATCTGCCCAACCACGCCCATGGGTTCGTGCAATACAATACTTACGGTGTCTGAATCAAGTTCAGAAATCCCCCCTTCTTCTGCGCGGATTACTCCCGCAAAATATCTAAAGTGGTCCACCACCAAAGGTAAATCGGCATTTAGGGTTTCGCGAATAGCCTTTCCATTATCAATGGTTTCAACCGTAGCAAGGAATTCCAAATTATCCTCGATTTTTTGGGCTACTTTCAACAACATATTGCTCCGCTCCGTAGCCGAAGTTTTTCCCCAAGTCTTAAAAGCTTCATGCGCCGCATCGAGTGCAAGCTCAATATCCTCGGGTGTAGATTTTGCCGCTTTGGCAAAAACCTTTCCGTTTACCGGTGAAATATTATCGAAATATTCCCCATTTACTGGCGGTACAAATTTTCCTCCAATAAAGTTATCCTGCGGTAAAGTTCTGTTCTTTAATTGTGGAAACTCAAATAAGTTTCTCTGTTTCTTTTCGTCGGCTCCTTGCGTTGGAGCTTCTTTTACTATGCTCATATAATATCTTTTAAATGGTTCAACAATAAGCTCAATATGACCTTCATATTAACAACCCAAAGATAAGGAATATCTATCGCTATTCAAAAGGACTATATAGAAGTCTTATAGGATAAAAGGGAAATGATCGTATAGGGTTTCATTGTTAACTCAAAAAATATTAATGGACAAGCGCCTCAGTCTTCACAGCTTCTAACTATATTTGATGAACATATTCTGAATTTACAACAAACATGGCATCCAATTCCAATTTCACGAATGACTTTGTTTACATCAGTACTTTTGAGAAACTGCATCCTTCTTACATAAACCATCCGGATCGGAATTTATATTTTGAGATGTATTGGGTAAAGGATGAAATGCCCTCGCATTTTATGGACAATGATAAGTTGCAGATCAAGGGCGACTGGATCTATTTGGTGCCGCCTTTCAGAAATTATGTGTTTAAAAATGAAGGTAAAGATGGAATCCTCATTGCCTTTGATAAGGATTTATTGGTTTATGAAGCCAAGGAATTCTCGTTGAACGTATTGAATTTATTTCGCAGTAAAGGGAATTTCGGCACCATTTTTATAGAGGAAGAAATCTCTCGGTCGCTCACGTCCATTTTAAGGCTGATTCAGGATGAGCAAGCAGAAGGTTCCGACAATTTTTTATTGCTCAGAACGCTTTTAAAAGGTTTTCTTTTAAAACTGATGGCAAGCTCCAAGCATCCACTCGTCAGTCCCGACTTAAATGAGAAACGGGTTTACCAATTCTTATTGCTGATGGAAGACCATTTTACTACCGAAAAACGGGTAAGTTTTTATGCCGAAAAACTGAATCTGTCAACAAAACGGCTGAATCAAATTCTGAAGCAGAAACTCGGAAAGACCATCAATCAGATTCTTCAGGAACGCTTGTTGATCGAAGCTAAACACTTATTGTTTATAGGGAAGAAAAGCATTCAGGAAGTGGCATATACTCTTGGCTTTCAGGATGCTTCTTATTTTAGCCGTTTCTTCAAGAAAATGACGGCGCTAAGTCCGGAAGAATTTAGAATAGAAGCCAAGAAAATCGCTTTTAAATAGAGACAGGCTACCAACTGCAAAAAGATGGCTATTCTACACTTTTTGGAATCTGTATCTTTGCACACGTTGCAATAAAACCCTTTATATGGACAGATTACTTTCATTGGGAACTGCGTTTGCGTTTTTCTTTTTCCTTACAATCACCCATGCACAGGTTCCTGCACCCTCCCAGTCGCTAAAAGAAATTGATTTTGCGGAAGAGCGCAAGGACATCCCTGGAGAAACCATGGGGCAAAAAATGGAAAGCCTTCTCTTTTGGTCGGTAGCCGAGAAAGAAAGACGTTTTCCACAAATGCATCGGATTTTCCCAAGTTCGGAAGTCGCCACGGGAGGAGTAACCCATCCCTTGGAGATGGACCGACATATTCAACCGAAATTACCTGAAGGAGGTTCAGTTTCTTCCTATATGGAAAAGAACAATATCGGGGGATTGATAGTTCTAAAGGACAATAAAATAAAATTGGAAGCTTATGGCGATGGAGTGGATCGCAAAACGGTGTGGACATCGTTTTCGGTGGCCAAATCTGTTACTTCCATGCTTCTTGGCGTAGCATTGAAGGATGGAATCATTGAGGACCTCAACGATCCATTATCGAAATATATATGGGAGTTGAAAGGAAGGGATTATGGCAATGTGAGCGTAAGACAATTGCTCACCATGACTTCCGGAATCCAATGGAACGAAGACTATTCCGATCCTAATGCCGATGTAGCACAGATGTATCTGCAGCCCTGCCAAGATGAAGAACCCCACATTCTCACCTATATGAAAAATTTGAAAGCCATTGAAAACGGAGCAGGTAATTTTAATTACAGCACTGGGGAAACAGATTTATTGGGCCTTCTCATTCAGCGAGCAACAGGAAAAGATTTGGCAGAATACCTTTCTGAAAAGATATGGAAACCTTATGGGATGGAACATACCGCCTATTGGCTGGCGGACGAATGCAGCATGCTCAATTTGGGGGGAAGTGGCTTATCTGCAACTCTGCGCGACTATGCCCGACTGGGAACGGTGATGCTGAACCATGGAAAGGTAGGCGATAAAGAACTGTTTTCCGAAAATTGGACAAAGGATGCAACTTCCGTATTAGTGCCCGCCGGAGCCGATGGTGGCGGATATGGATATCTGTGGTGGCGCTTTGCCGATGGCAGTTATGCCGCATTTGGAATTTTTGGACAGATGATCTATATCAACCCTAAGACCCAAGTAGTAATCGCACAATTTGCCGCTTGGCCCCAAGCCGGTTCCAAGGAACTATCAGCTGAAAGAGCGGCTTTTATTGCTGCCGTTGAGGAGGCTCTAAGGTGAAGCGACAGTTGGCCGCAAAACGAATTTGGTGAAACCTAAAACATCATAAGTCATATAGTTTGGAAAGCCTTATGAATAGAAGACTTACGACTATATGACTTATGACTAAAAAACCTGGGTAAAAGCCTTACGACTTAATATACATCGTCCTGATTATTGGTTCTATTGTTGGTGTTGGTGTTGTTGTTTGAGTTGACATCATTTCGGGTATTGTTTATTTGACGATCTCTCCAGGTTTCGTATTTCCTATACTGATTTTCGTCCAGGATTCCTCTCAAACTATTGTCGATGTTGGTATCTCTGGTGTTTCCAGTGTCCCGAAAATTTGGATTGTCGCGTTCAAATCGCTGAATTTGTTCCGGGGTCATGTCCAAATCTCGGTACATCTGGGTGTAATAATCATTTCCAGATCGGTCTGTATTGGCATTAAGTTCGGGGGCATTCTCATTATAGGTCCTGTCCGTCATAGTATTGTCATTCCTATTCAAATCATTCCCCCTATTCTCATCCATAGTGTTGCGATCATTTCTGCAACTAACAAGTGCAAGAATTGATAAACAGAATAAAAAAGTTTTCATTGTTTTCATAATA
>CAZMDY010000143.1:0-4773 GCA_964565295.1 uncultured Aequorivita sp.
AGGATTTTCCCTTTAAAATCGAAACATGGGGCAAAGATACGTATTTTAACAATTGGCTACGATAATTTTATTCGAAAACGGATAAATCAAATATTCAATTGACTCTTTTGATTGTCTTTATGAAATTACGGTCGCGCCCATCCCAACCTCATCAACAATAAATTCGCGGTTTTTACAGAATTGGGCCAATTCCGAATTGACGAATTCCAATACAGTTTCAGATTCCGAGGCTGGATAAAGCAGGTGGACATTGGCACCGGCATCTAAGGTAAAACAAGCTGCACTGTTGGTTTGTTTTCTAAATTCCCATATACGATTTATAATTTCCAAAGTATTTGGTTTCATCAAAATGAAATACGGCATGGAAGTCAGCATCATTGCGTGTAGCGATAGGGCCTCGCTTTCCACGATGTTTACAAATTCCGCGATATCTCCATTTTCGAGAATCGGAATTAGTTTTGAAAGATTGTCATTCGCCTGTTTAAAGCGTTGTTCGGCAAAGGGATGGTTGTGCATTAAATCGTGCCCAACCGTACTGCTGACTTGTTTTTCTCCTTTATCGACCAGCAAGATGCAATCTTTGTAACCTGAGAAATTCTTATGGATCCCAAAGGGATATTTTGTACCGAATAGATTGCTGCTTCCCTCAATTTCCTGGTGTTCGCCCCAAACAATGAGAGGTCCTTCAATACTTCTACAAGCGCTTCCGGAACCCAATCGGGCCAGGAACGAAGCTTTTTTCAAAAACTTGGCTTCCGTGATTCCAGGATTTTCCTGCCTTTCCATGTCCATTAAACAAAGTGCTAGCGCACTCATTCCACTTGCTGAGGAAGCTATTCCACTACTGTGGGGAAAGCTATTAGAAGTCTCGATTTTAAATTTATAGTCTTTTAAAAACGGTAAATATGTTTCAATCCTTTCAAAGAATTTTTGGATTTTGGGCTCGAAAGATTCCGCTCTTTTTCCATCCAAAAAAACCTCAAATTCAAATTTGTTTGCACAATTCGGTTCAAAGTGAAGCGAAGTGGTTGTGTGGCAATTTTTTAAAGTAAAGCTGATGGAAGGATTCATCGGCAATTGTTCCCCGTACTTTCCCCAATATTTCACAAGGGCAATATTGCTGGGGGATTGCCACGTCACTTTTCCCGAAGATAAATTTCGGGGATAATCAAGAGGGATAAAATTGTCTAAATTCATTTCATTTAAATAGTTGGCAAAAGTAAAATTCTTTTTTGTCGGAACATGAATTTCAATTTGTCAATTCCCGCGAATCCGTTTCCACAGATCGGCCAATAACTTTTTCGCATCGCCCCTGTCTTTTGGTTCCTCAGTGATTGTCAGTTCATCATTTTCATTTTCCAAAATGTAGCTGAAGGCATATTTATCCGTATTCGGATCCACGCTCATCAAACCAAAGCGAAGATCGTTGAGAAAAAGTTGTCCGTCGCGTTCGGATATTGTGTACCAACCTTCCGCCACCTCAATTAAGCGTTTTATTTGATATTCTTCTGCCAAAATCCCCAAAGCTCCATGATTTTTTGGATGATGATGGAATTGAATAGGTTGGGTATCAAAAAAAGAATAATCCCCGATCAAAAACGAATCTTCGGTTTCAATATTTGTTGTCCAAAGTATGGTGTTGAAGGGACTGGGTTTGGTTTGCATGGCGATGTATTCTATCTGCTGCTCGTCCAATGCATTTTGAAATTTTACGTAGGTAATTCCCTTCAGAATAAAAGTTATTACCAAATAGCCACTGCTTATCGCAAGTCCCAGATTGTTGAATTTTCTTCTTTTTGGACTGGTCCGTTTTTGGAACATTGTCAAAATCACAAATACCAGAAACGGCAAAGTATAGAGCGGATCGATTACAAAGATATTCTGGGTCGCCACCCTGATGTCGAAAGGCCAAAAAAGCTGGGTTCCCCATGTGGTCTGGGCATCCAATAGGCCATGTGTTGCAAAAGTCAAGAACCAAAACCAGAACCATTCCTTTATGGACGCGCGTTTGTCCCAAAGTGAAAACAGCCAAGCAAAAAGAAGCCCAACGGAAATGGCAAAAACAAAGGAATGCGTCACCCCGCGATGGATTTCAAGGGCGGAAACGGTATCGGTAAAAAATACGGCAATCACATCCAAATCTGGGATGGTACCGGCAATTGCGCCCAGTCCAATGGCCTTGTTTCCGATCTTTTTTCCCAGAACCGCTTCTCCAACGGCGGCCCCTAAAACTATCTGTGTCAATGAATCCATACCAGCTATCTAATCAACAATTTCCATTTTCTTCAATAAAAATGAAGCATTCATATTCTTACATATCCCAGGTTTGAAAGTGTAATCAAAATAAAGTTCCCCGTTTTCAATCTGGGCATCGAAAAAGTAATTTTTCACATCGGGCATATCATCTGCAGCAGCACACAAACTCAAATCGTGGGTTGCGATGATGCCAGTGGAATTGCTGGCCACGAGCTTTTCAACAAATTTCCGGGAACCAATGGCCTTGTCCGTGCTATTTGTTCCCTTCAGGATTTCATCCAAAATAATAAAATAACGATCTGTTTTTATTTCATCCACTATGAATTTCAAGCGTTTCAATTCGCTGAAAAAATAGGATTCATCGTCCGTCAAACTATCGGTGGTCCGCATACTCGTAATGAGTTTTATAGGATTGTAATTCGATTTTTCAGCACAAACGGGCAAGCCGATATTTCCCATTACAATTTGAAGCGAGACCGTCCTCAGAAAAGTACTTTTTCCCGCCATGTTCGCGCCCGTAACGATGAAAAATTCTTCGGGATTTATTTGGATATCATTCCGCACCATAGTCGATTCATTAAGCAAGGGATGGCCGGCACCTTTAACATCCATAACGGGACCTTTGTTGGTGATTTTTGGCAAAACGTAATTTGGATGATTAAAAGCGAAGTTTCCCAAACTGCTATAAGCATCAAAAAATGTGATACAATCAAACCACATCGGGACGCTTTCTTTGTTCACCTTGATCCATTGTTCTATGTTATAACTCTGGCGCAGGTTTCGCAGTGTAAATCCGTTTACAATTGCGCCAAACAGCATAATATCGCCTTGACCTAAAACATCCAAGTATCTGGAGATTTTTTTTAAGCGGGCCGAGGTTTTTACAGCTGATCCGATAACCGTATTCCGCTTTGCGGAAAGTATTTCTGATGAAAATTCCTTATTTTCAATCTCCAAGATCAGTTTATAAAACTGTTCAAATATGCTTTGCATTTTTGAAGTCTGCGAAGAGAGTTGACTAACCTTTTTTCCATAAACCCCTGTAATGACAAATCCCAAAAAGAACCAACCAGCGGTTACATAACCAGAAAGAAAACCGAGATAATTCAGAACAAACATGGCCACGGATATTACCGTAAACAATACCGAAACCGGCTTGATCCACTTTGGAACAAAACTTTTGTAATCTTTTAGCCAATCGGTCACTTCGGTTGTAGAAACTTCGGTTTTTACCAAGGAAGCGATTGCCGAAAAATGTTGACGCCATTGCGGCATCGTAGAAAGTTCCTGAATTGTTTCTTGTTTTTGCGGAATGGAATCAATCTTATTCTCGGTTAAAAGTTTCGCCAGGAAATCCGACCCACTTTCCAAAGCGGTTCTATTTAAATATTGATAAAATGAACCACGACCGAACAAGTCGATGTCCTGACTGTAAAAATGTAACGCATCCTTATATTTTTCGCCATCGGGCAAATGGTGGAAAACTCGGTTTAAAACTTCCAATTCCGTTTCATTTTTTGCGATTAGGGAATTGGTCAGATCTCGTTGGTATTTTAAACCATTATGCTTGGTGACCAAAACGATAAAAATGATTATCGTTGCCACTACAATGGCGACTGACATCTGCACATTTCCAAACGTAAAATATAGTGCCACGCAGGCCGCGATAAAAACAAGAAGCCGCAGCAAACTTGAGAATGCAAGCTTTTTCTTGACAGCTTTAAGAGTTTCGGAATGTGCTTCTATCTGTGATTTATAGAAATTTTGTGGTTTTGTCATAGGTTTTCTTATTTCCTACAAGATTTTAAAACCTTGCGGGAAGCTACATTTTATTCAGTTCGGCCTGAAGTTTCTTAGTGAGTCCTTTCACCACCAAATCATAAGAATGGTCAATTAATTCCACAATCAGGGCCGGCGGCAAATTTCCTTCTATTTCTACAGTATTCCAATGTTTTTTATCCATATGATAGCCCGGGTATATTTGATCGGGAAATTGTTCGCGCAATTCGATCGATCTTTCGGGATCACATTTTAAATTTGCCTTTGCAGGATTATATTCCAAACCTGTGAGAGCGAACACTTTGCCCATTACCTTGAATACAAGCGTTTCCTTATCAAACGGGAAACTTTCGGTAACACTTTTTTTTGCAAGACAATAGGTTCTGAATTCTTCTATGTTCATTGAATTTTAATTTAAGATCTCAAAGTTCCGCAAAATCTATTTTCCAATTTTTCCCAGATGAGTATGTTTAAAACTATCGGGATATTTTAAACCATATCCAAAAATCCTATCCATCGCCGAATGGGAAAACAGGATAATTCCGATCAAAGTATAGGTTTCGCCTAAATAAAATATCCCTAAAACAATACAAGCAATGCCGATGGCCTTATGGTGAAAGAGATTGTAAACGAATGCGCCTATTTTCGCATTGAAAGCATACCCGAACATGCCGATGTCCGGCAGTAAAATCAATGCCGGAAAAACCCACCAAACAAAATCGAGCCGTGAAAAAAGGA
>CAZMDY010000144.1:0-4742 GCA_964565295.1 uncultured Aequorivita sp.
TCTTTACCTTATCGACATTTTTCCCGGTAATTGCCGAAATGCCGATACATTCATATCCAATTTTCCGATAAAGAGCGGCGAGCAATTTGATTTCCAGCAGCTCATCGTCGTTGTAGGTATCAATCTTGTTGAAAAGAATCACGGCCTTGATATGATACGCGTCCGCGGTAACCAAAAACCGATCTATAAAACTTGTGAATGTGGGCGGATTATTGAGCGTTACCAACAGAAAAGCAAGGTCTATATTGGCAGCGATGATGTGTGTCTGTTTTGAAAGGTTTACCGATTTCCGGATGATGTAATTTTCTCGCGGCTCGATATTGGTTATAACCCCTTCGCCTTCAGCTCCTTTTTTGTCCAATTCAAAAACCACATGGTCGCCAACGGCCACCGGATTTGTGCTTTTGATGTTGTCAATACGAAATCTTCCCTTTAGGCGACAATTATAAAAAGTGCCATTTTCCGCTTTTACGGAATACCAACTACCGGTAGATTTATATACGAGGCCTTTCATTGGCGGAAAATATTGAATAAATAAGAAGATCCACTGTGCATATATCAGTTTTGGGATTTGCAAAGGTACATTTCATTGCTTTAAGAATTTGAGATTCTAAATAAATAAGGATTTTTTTTAATTGCAGAGATGAATTTTAATTACTAAATTGCACCAATAGTGTGATAATAAACCATCAAAAAGATACACAATGACAGTCGTACGAAAAACAGTTACTTTCACAACACAGCAGGATAAATGGATAAAGGCTCAGATTGAAGCTGGAGAATTTACAAATGACAGTGAGTACCTTCGGAATTTGGTGCGTCAAGACCAAGAAAAAA
The DNA here is from genome assembly GCA_964565295.1 of uncultured Aequorivita sp. Lineage (GTDB taxonomy): Bacteria > Bacteroidota > Bacteroidia > Flavobacteriales > Flavobacteriaceae > Aequorivita. The sequence continues at coordinate 838 of CAZMDY010000144.1, forward strand.
ATGTCAAGTTCTTGGCATTGAAAAAAGCATTGAATGAGGGGATAGAAAGTGGAGTCAGCGCGAGAACCCTTCCAGAAATAATGGAAGCTGTTGAAGAACGAATTAGAGCTGATGGGAGTTTATAAGCTATCAATAAGGGCTGATACTGACTTAACCGATATGTACGAATATGGCATTTCTGAATTTGGGTTTTTAAAAGCAAAAATGTACTTTGATGAAATGCAAGAAGTTTTCGATCTCTTAGCGATCAATTCTGAATTAGGTAGGGATGCCTCGGAATTCATGCCAATGTTGAAACGTTTTTCATTTCGAGCGCATACAATTTTCTATTTAGAGATAGCCACTGGAATATTTATCATTCGCGTTTTAGGGCAACGAGTGGATTACGAAAACAAGTTTTAATCATCCATCACTTTTTTCTGATGATCTATGGATTCTTGGTGGATGGCCTTGTAGATTCTTAAAACAAACTCTTCGCTCAGGGAATATTCTCCTCCAAGTTCGGTCATTCTTTCGAGTATTTGGTTCCATCTTTTTACCTGAAGGATGGCAACGTTATTTTTCTTTTTCAGCCCCCCGATATTGTCCACTATTTTCATTCTTTTTCCCATCATGTCCATAATCTGGTCGTCAATTAGGTCAATTTTGGACCTTAGGGTTTTAATCTGATTTTTAAACTCAATTTCATCGCCTTCGGATTTTCGCACTTTAAGGTCTTTGAGAATATTCTTAAGTGTTTCCGGCGTAATCTGCTGTTCGGAATCGCTCCAGGCATTATCAGGATCGTTATGGGTTTCAATCATCAATCCATCGTAATTTAGATTGAGCGCGGTCTGACAAAGATCGAAGATAACATCGCGCCTTCCGGCAATATGCGAGGGATCGAGTATAAGAGGTAAATCGGGAAATTTGTTTTGAAGGTCAATCGGAATCTGCCATTCCGGATTGTTTCGGTAACGTGTTTTTTCATAGGTCGAAAACCCACGGTGGATTACGCCAAGTTGGGAAATCCCGACTTCATAAAAGCGTTCCACGGCTCCCAACCACAAGGCCAAGTCGGGATTTACCGGGTTTTTCACCAAAACGATTTTATCGGTTCCGCGCAAGGCCTCAGCTATTTCCTGGACAATAAATGGGGAAACGGTAGTCCGGGCTCCGATCCAGAAAATATCAACATCATATTTTAGCGCTAAATCAACGTGGGTGGGATTGGCTACTTCAATTGTCGTAAGCAGCCCTGTTTCTTCCTTTGCAGTCTTGAGCCATCTTAGTCCCAATTCGCCAACACCTTCAAAATTGCCAGGGCGGCTTCGCGGTTTCCAGATGCCGGCGCGCAAAACAGAGGTATCGGTTTCCTTAAGCTGATGCGCAATCTTCAACAGTTGTTCCTCGCTTTCGGCACTGCACGGTCCCGCTATGACCAGGGGATGGTTTAGTCCAAGCCTGTCCAACCAATTCCGAAATTCCTTTGAATTTTCCATAAATATTTATTCAGAAAAAAAGCCCTCCGAAGGGACTTTAACTATAGTCGTTAAATCAAAATAATTCTAATAATGGCAACAAATTTCCAAGGTCAAATATAGGGATAACCACAACCAAATCTAACTTTTATTCAACCGAAAATATCTTAGCAACTCCAATTTGCGGTCGGATTTCATTGAAAACCAATATACTTTTAAAAAAGAAAGTATTTATTAAATTCTGGTGAAAATAATTTTGACACCTCAAACCTTAATCGTAATATTGCAATTAAACAATGAATAGAAATACAAGTTAAAGATGTACACCGATCAGCAAAAAGAGATTGCCGCATTTGCAAAAGTATTTTCACACCCGGCTCGAGTGGCGATCTTACAACAACTGTTTGAAATAGACGCTTGTTATTGTGGAGATTTATCAGAAGAAATCGGTTTGGCCCAACCCACCATTTCCCAACATTTAAAAGAACTAAAAACAATAGGGCTCATTAAAGGAACTGTGGAGGGAACCAAAGTTTGTTATTGCATCGACCACGAAAATTGGGTCAAGATGAAGAACATGATGCACCTATTGTTGGACCAGGATATTCCCAAGCCAGATTGCTGCTGATTTTTTTTTACCATAAACCATCGTTTAATCCCAATAAAACAAAGTTTGGTAAATGGCAGTTATAATCAAATATGAAATTGTTGATTGTCCCAAAACCATGAATTCCAAACTAAAATCAAAATAATTACGCATCACCCAAATAAAACCTAAAACAATGAAATTATCAGAAATTAAAGTCCAATTACGGCAATTGGGAAGTATTGCCTTCCAACTTCCCGATGGAGAATTGGTGCCAAGCCACTTTCACGTAACGGAGATCGGGAAAGTCACCAAACACTTTATCGACTGTGGTGGAACGCTGCGAAATGAGGAGGTTGTGAATTTCCAACTATGGAGCGCAAACGATTATAACCACAGATTGCATCCAGAAAAATTATTGAACATCATTGAACTTTCCGAACGTGTTTTGGGCATTGAGGATTTGGAGATCGAAGTGGAGTATCAAGCCGAGACCATTGGAAAATTCGGACTTGATTTTGACGGAAAAAATTTCCTGCTGACCCAAAAACAAACGGATTGCCTCGCAAAAGACCAATGCGGAATTCCTGCAGAAAAACCGAAACTAAAATTATCTGAACTGCAAGCTGAAGCTTCCTGCACCCCGGGCGGCGGCTGTTGTTAGGTTGAAAATTGAACATAAAGAGAAAATGAATTCAACAAAATCAAACCTTTTTTCAGGAATTGAAAAAACGATTTCAACATTAAACCCCCAGACTATTTCTGATGAACGCAAGGCAGTTTTACAACCAGTGATAGATTTTATCCAGTCAAAAGTTGCAAACCAACAGGAAATCAGAATAAACTTTATCTGCACCCACAATTCCCGCAGAAGCCATTTGGCACAGGTTTGGGCACAGACTCTCGCCCATTATTTTCACGTCAAAAATGTTCTTTGCTTTTCCGGTGGAACCGAGGTAACGGCATTTTTTCCCATGATCGTTGAATCTTTGCAGAACTCAGGTTTTAAGGTGGGGGCAATTTCAGAAGGAAACAATCCGGTTTATTCCATTAAATATGCTGACAATGAGCATCCCATTATCGGATTTTCAAAAGAGATTGATGACGATTTTAATCCAAAATCCGAATTTGGCGCAATTATGACCTGCGATTCAGCAAATGAAGCTTGTCCATTTGTTCCTGGTGCGGAAACACGTATCCCGATAACTTTTGAAGATCCGAAAATTTTTGACGAAACCCCATACCAAAAAGAGAAGTACAAAGAAAGAAGCCTGCAGATTGCGAGTGAATTATTCTACGTCTTCTCCCAAATAAATGTATAAAAAATGGCAACCAAAAAACTTAGCTTTTTAACCAGAAACCTGACATTATGGATTTTTATCGCAATGGCGATTGGAGTTGGGCTTGGGTATTTTATCCCTACTTTTCCAAATATTATCAATTCGTTCAGTAGCGGGACGACCAATATCCCCATTGCTATCGGGTTGATATTGATGATGTATCCGCCATTGGCCAAAGTGAATTATGCGCTACTGCCTAAAGTTTTCAAAAACACCAAAATTCTCTCAATTTCCCTTATTCTAAACTGGATCATCGGACCAGTTTTGATGTTTTTATTGGCCATCACATTTCTGCGCGATTATCCGGAATATATGGTTGGTGTTATTTTGATCGGCTTGGCACGTTGTATTGCAATGGTTTTGGTGTGGAATGACTTGGCAGAAGGCAATAGCGAATACGGTGCGGGTTTGGTTGCGTTAAACAGTGTTTTTCAGGTTTTCGCCTATAGTTTTTATGCGTGGATTTTTATCACAATCCTTCCACCTTCTTTCGGATTTGAAGGTGCTATTGTTGACATT